>NZ_JAMQUS010000044.1:0-108253 GCF_025594995.1 Turicibacter sp. GALT-G1 | reverse complement strand
CTATTTTGTGGACGAAAAAAGGACCGATTCAAAGCCCTTTATTGGGATAAAGACGGTTTTATCTTATTATATAAACGGATTGAGAAGGGTAACCTTCAATAGCCAAGAAACCAAGAAGAAGTCAAAAATTTAACCCATCAGGAGCTTCGTTGGCTACTTGAAGGCTTATCTATTCAACAACCTAAAGCTATCAAACCAGCTCAAACAGGATGTCTGATTTAAATCATTATAAAATGGTAATAAAACCTGTATTTTCTATTTGATTTTGGGCATACTAAGCCTAACATGAATCATTTAGAAAAAGAGGTGGCACCGTTGAGTACGTTTGAATCGAAACTAATCAAAGAAAATCAGAACCTATTAAAAAAATTGGATCAACAAACTCAACGAATCACTGAACAAGATCAACAAATTAAACAATTAACTGAACAGGTTGAGTTTTTAACAAAAAAGCTTTATGGATCCTCAAGCGAGAAAACTAAAGTTGATCCCAATCAACTCTCACTTTTTGAGGATCCTCATTTAGAAAACCACCAAACAAAGATTGAACCAACAGAAGAAATCACGTATCGCCGCCGTAAGGCATCTGGTCGTAAAGCCGAGCTAACAAAAGATTTACCCGTTGAAGAAATTCACTGTGAGTTACATGGTGAAGATTGTACATGTGACCAGTGTGGTCAAAAGATGAAACCGATGGGAAAGAAACTCATTCGCGAAGAGGTCTGCTTTATCCCAGCGAAACTATTTAAAAAAGTTTACTATTCACACGCTTATAAGTGTGATTGTCATGATGACTCCTATGAAACACAGCCGATTCAATGTGCTGAAGTCCCTAAAGGACCGATCCAAAGAAGCTTAGCAGGACCTAGTGTTCTTGCCTGGATGATTCATCAAAAATACGAATTAAGTCTTCCGCTTTATCGCCAAGAAAAGGAATGGAAGACGTACGGATTACAATTAAGTCGACGCACGATGGCGAATTGGATGATAACGGTGGCGAAGGATTGGTTGCGCCCACTTTACGATTATTTCGCCAAAATCTTGGTAAAAGAAGAAGTTCTTCATGCCGATGAAACGCACTATCAAGTGTTAAATCGAATGGATGGACGTGACGCAACATCTCAGGCACGAATCTGGTTAATTCAAACAGGTAAAGAATGCGAAACACCCATCGTTTATTATCACGCAGATTTAACTCGTGCAAGAGTCGTCGCTGAACAATTACTCGATGGATTTAAAGGCTACCTGCATTGTGATGGGTATTCCGGATATAAGAACTTACCGAATATTGAATTAGTGGGGTGTTGGGCTCATGCACGCCGCAAATTTAAGGATGTACCAGGGAAGAATGGAAAAGCTAAACAAGCTATTGACTACTGTAACCAACTTTTTAAGATTGAACGAGAACTTCAGGAATTATCGCCTGAGGAGCGTTATGAGCAACGTCAGTTACAGGTCAAGCCAGTGATAGAAGCTTTTTATGACTTTCTAGGTAGCTTCATCCCAATGAAAGGTAAGTTGCAAACTGCGGTTCACTATGTTTTGAATCAAAAGAAAGAACTGATGGCCTTTTTGAAAGATGGACGATTAGAAGCATCGAATAATCGTGCCGAACGCGCCATCAAAACCGTGGTTATTGGACGGAAAAATTACTTATTTTCAACAAGCTTAGCAGGGGCTGAAGCCAATGCGATTATCTATAGTGTGATTGAAACAGCGAAAGAGCACGGCTTAAATGTTTATAAATATTTAACTTAATTATTTGAACACCTACCAAATGTTGAGTTTTTAATGAAACCAAAGCTCTTGGAGGACTTTTTACCATGGGCAAAAAAGGTTCAAGAACATTGTAAAGGAATCTAAAAGAAAAGAGACCTCATCTGTAATTCCAGTATACAGGTGAGGTCTCCTTTTTTCTATACGTGTTATTATTACCCGCTTACGAATTAAGTCGAAAAAATGATATAATAGAGGAGATATTTTATTAAAGTATAAGGGGAGCTATATGAGTCGATATTTTAATCAGCAAGAAGTCGAATTACTTGCGCCGGCAGGAAATTTTGAAATTTTCAAGCAGATTCTTCATAGTGGAGCAGATGCGTTCTATTTAGGTGGAAAAATTTTAAATATGCGTTTGCACCGTAAAGATTTTAATTTTTCAAATGATGAGATTGTCGAAGCAATTCAGATGGCACATGAACTTGGAAAGAAAGTTTATGTCACAGTAAATAATTTATTAAGCTCTGAAGATCTGCTAGAAACAGAGCATTATTTACGTTTCTTAGAATCAGCAGCTCCAGATGCGATTATTGTACAAGATATGAGTATTATTGCGCTCGTTCAGAAGTTAAAGTTAAACTTAAATATTCATGCATCAGTCATGATGAATGTTCATAACTTAGAGACGATTAAAAAGTTACGTGAACTAGGTGTGACGCGTGTAGTAACATCACGAGATATTGACTTAAATACTGTCAAATTATTCTCCGCCCAAACAGATATGGAGTTTGAGTACTTTGTTCATGGTGATATGTGTGTAGCACATGGTGCACAATGTACATATAGTGGGATTTTGTTTGGAAATAGTAGTAATCGTGGACGATGTATGAAGCCTTGTCGTTGGGGATATAAAATTAATCACGGGAATTTACAATATAATACAACTTTCCCAATGGCAGTGAAAGATATGTATATGTACGAGCATATTCCAGAATTAATTGATGCGGGAGTTGTTTCATTTAAGATTGAAGGGCGTATGAGAGATGCTGAGTATTTAATTGGGATTATTAATAGTTATCGAGATGCGATTGATCGATACATTGATGATCCTATCTTCTATGACCGTAAAAAAGAATCTCAGACATTATTTAATAATCGCAAACGTGATTTTTCGACAGCTTATGCGTTTGGAAAACCAGGTTTAAGTAATATTAATGAACGTTATGAGGGAACTGGGAAGTTTTATAGTACGGGGAAAGTCTTTAGTAAACCAGTCAATGAGCTTGATCTAACACAGAAGCGTGTCGAAGAAATTCAAGGGGCATTCACTATTGAGGAAGTCTCGCATCATCAACCAATATTAAGTGTAAAAGTAAATAACTACGCTGCTGCTTTAATGGCCATTGAAGAGGGCGTCGATTATATTTATTTATCCGGAGAGGTTTTCCAACCTAATTTACCGTTTAGTAAAAAGGAAATTAAAGATTTAACTTCACAAAAAGGACAATCAAAAATATATTTAGGATTACCGACCATGATGTATGAGGATGATTTTGCAAGATATCAACATTTATTGACGGATCAAGATTTAGGAATTGATGGACTACTCGTGACAAACTTAGGAAGCATGCATAAGTTTGGGTCATTAGGATATTCAATGCGAGGGGACCATGGCTTAAATATCTATAATGCAATTGCAGCTAACTTTTATCAGCAATTAGGTTTAAGCACAGGAACTATTTCAAATGAGTCACCAGTTAAAAATACAAAAGAATTAGTGACTCAAACTCAATTACCGATGGAAATGGTTGTTCATGGTTCACCAGTTGTCATGTATATGAGTCATGATTTATATGAAAATACAAAAGTTATGGCACCAAGTGAACAGAAAGGGCGTCAGTATCAAGATGCCAGACCATTACTTTTAATTGATGATAAAAATAATGAACATCCTGTTTATCGCGATAATAAAGGAAATAATCACATGTTATTATCAAAAGAATTGTGTTATTTACCATTATTAAAATCACTTCATGAATTAGGTGTAAAGACATTTAGAATTGAAGGATGTCATTATGAATTAGAGACGTTAAGAATGATTGTTCAAACGTATAAAAAAGCAATTACAAATTTAGAAGAGTGTCAGAATCTATTTGAATCATTAAACTATGATCATTTAGGGTTTACGCTTGGAGCATTAAATTTTAATTAAGGAGAGGTCATTAATGATTGGTGCTAATCAAATAATTGAGAAAAAGAAAGAATTCTTACTTCCGTCATCTCATCGTAATCACTTTTATGCGAATGCTCCCCAAATCGTAAAAGGAAGTATGCAATTTTTATATGATGATCAAGGAAAAGAATATTTAGATTTCTTTGCGGGTGTTTCGGTGATGAACTGTGGGCATTGTAATCCAGAAATTTTAGAAAAGACGATTCAACAAATGCAAACCTTACAGCATACGACGATTATTTATTTAACAGAGGAAATGGTTCAGTTAGCTGAGAAACTTGCTTCGGTCTTACCGGGTGATTTACGACGTTCATTTTTCTGTTGTACAGGTTCTGAAGCAAATGAAGGGGCAATGTTACTTGCACGTTTATATACAGGAAAAAATGAGTTTATCGCGTTAGAGAATGGCCTACATGGACGTACCTACTTAACGATGAGTGCAACAGGAATACCAATGTGGCGAGCAGATCCAGATTTATCACCTAAGGTTCACTTTGCAAAAACGGTGTGGGATAGTAACACTGATTTAGAACAAGCTGCAAAAGCGTCAATTGAAAGCATCAAAGAAATTATTCAAACACGTGGTGCTAATCATATGGCAGCGCTAATCGCAGAACCGATTCAAGGGAATGGGGGAATTATTACTCCACCTGCTTGGTACTTTAAAGAGTTAAAACAATTATTAGAAGAGCATGGAATTTTATTAATTATTGATGAAGTTCAAACTGGATTTGCACGAACTGGTAAAATGTTTGCGATTGAGCATTACGATGTGGTGCCTGATATTATGACAGTGGCTAAAGCGTTAGGAAATGGGATGCCAATTTCAGCATTCTGTACGACGGATGAAGTAGCAAAGGCTTTTACTAAACCATCGGCATCGACATTAGGGGGAAATCCTGTTTCATCTGCGACTGCGCTTGCCGTGCTTGATTATATTGAAAAATATGAGTTATGTGAGACAGCCGCTCATTTAGGAGAGATGTTAAAAGAGGGACTCATTGCTCTTCAAGCTAAATATTCATTAATTAAAGATGTTCGTGGCATCGGATTAATGTTAGGGGCGGAGCTAGTTAAAGAAGACGGACAACCCGCTTCAGAGGAAACGGATGTCATTTTAGAAAAGTTAAAGGATCGTGGGATTATCGTTGGAAAGAATGGATTAAATCGAAATGTATTAGCCTTCCAACCGCCACTAGTCATTACGGAAGCAAATGTTCAAACATTACTTCATGAGTTAGATGAGGTATTAGCAGAACTTCAATAAAAGGATAGAGAGTACTCTTAAACTGAGTACTCTTTTTTCTAACAACCTATTCTAAAAGATAATGGCATGATATAATTTAAAGATGGAAAGGTACTCAAGTGGCTCAAGAGGATGTCTTGGAACGGCATTAGGACGAGAAATCGTCGCGAGGGTTCGAATCCCTTCCTTTCCGCCAGTATGAAAATAATATGAGAGGTTCATAATCGATCATTAGGATAAATAAAGGTGTGATTGAAACGTGTCAACGATAAAAGAGGTAGCCAAACGAGCTGGTGTCTCGGTTGGAACTGTCTCGAAAGTAATTAATAATATTGAAGTAAAGCCAAAAACGAAACAAGCGGTTGAATTAGCCATCAAAGAACTAAATTATCAACCGAATGTCTACGCACGTGGTTTGAAAGTCAGCCGTACGCATACGGTAGCACTCATTTTACCAACCGTCTGGCATCCTTTCTTTGGTGAATTGGCTTATAACATTGAAAAAAATTTAAGACAACATCAGTATAAAATGATTCTTTGTAATTCCGAAGGCGACTATTTGACTGAATTATCTTATCTGACGATGGCAAAACAAAATCAAGTGGATGGGATTATTGCGATTACATACAGTGATATTGAACATTATGTTTCATCTAATCTCCCATTGATTAGCATTGACCGCTTTTTTAATGATGAAGTGCCTTATGTGAGTAGTGATAACTTCTTAGGTGGCCAGTTAGCCGCAAAACATTTAGATGAAGCGGGATGTCAATCACTGTGTTTTATCGGAGCTGGTTCTAAGAAAGAAAATACAACAAGGAATCGAAAAAAAGGATTTATTGATTACTGCGAAAAATATCAAAAGACCTATGAGATCTTTGATTTAATTGGCAGTCAATCTGAGTTTCATGAGAAAATGGAGCAGTTTTTACTAGAAAAAATTATTAAAGAACATTCAATTGATGGAATCTTTGCCGTAACAGATGCCTATGCTTTAGAAGTGATTAATTTTTTAGAAAAACATCAAATTTCAATTCCAGATGACGTACAGATTATTGGTTTTGATGGGGTGAAATCCTCTAAACATGATCAAATTGAAATTTCAACGATTCGTCAACCGATTGAAGAGATAGCTAAAGAGAGTGTTGCAGCAATCATTCATTTGATTAATAAAGAAACGATTGAAAAAGAAATTCTTTTACCTGTACACTTTATCCAAGGGAATACAACGAAACGACAAAAAGACAGCTAATCGAAAAAAGAGGCTGTCTTTTTTTATGGATTAGATTCTGAGTAACTTTCCTATACATAGTGAGCGTGTTATTGATGATTTTTGAATGACGGTTGCTTAATATATACAAATAGATTTATAGAATATCAGACTTAGTATCATTAAACATGTTTCAATCAGATCGCTTCTTATAGAATTAATCGTCATTAAAGTGAAAGATACTATGAAAAAAGTAAGAACGGATAGAACTTAGACTAAATGAAAATATTTTTTGAAAACGTTAAAAAAATGTTGACGGTTACAAAAAAATATATTATGATTATACCATAGAAAGTGAAACGTTTCATTTTTAAGTGAATGAGTAGTTTCTTTTTTTAGGAATAAAAATGAAACGTTTCATTTTTATATAAGGAGGAATCAGTATGGCAAATAATCAATACCTTGAAGCTGCAAAACAAATTGTTGCTTTTGTAGGTGGGGAAAACAACGTCATTCGTGTTGCAAGTTGTGCCACACGTTTACGAGTTGTTGTAAAAGATGATAAAAAAATTGATGTTGATCAAATTGAAGCAATGGATCTTGTTAAAGGAACATTTAATAATGGAGGGCAATTTCAAGTTATTTTAGGAACGGGGATTGTGGATCAAGTTTATCGTGAGTTTGTGCAAGTAACTAATATTCAAGAAGTTAGTAAAGAAGAATTAAAAGAAGCAGCTGGATCAAAGTTAAATGTCTTCCAACGTATGCTAAAATCGTTAGCTGATGTGTTTGTTCCTATTTTACCAGCTTTAGTTGCTGCTGGTTTATTAATGGGATTAAATAACGTCTTAACGGCACAAGGGTTATTCATTGAAGGGAAGTCTTTAGTTGAAGCTTATCCGCAAACGGCCGATTTAGCTGAGATGATTAACTTATTCTCAAATGCAGCCTTTACGTTCTTACCAGTGTTAATTGGATTCTCAGCGACTAAAATTTTTGGAGGAACACCCGTTCTTGGGGCTGTTATTGGGGCAATCATGATTCATCCAGATTTATTAAATGGATATGATTATGGACAAGCCTTATTAGATGGTACAGTTCCAGCATGGAATATTTTTGGTTTTGAGATTGCAAAAGTAGGTTATCAAGGAACGGTATTACCAGTTATCGTATCATCATTTGTTTTAGCTAAGATTGAACAACGATCACGTAAAATTGTACCAGCAATGTTTGATAACATCATTACACCATTAGTTTCAGTGTTATTAACGGCAGCTTTAACATTTATCATCATTGGACCTGCAATGCGCGTGGTAGGAGATGGACTAACAGAAGCTGTAATGTGGTTATTCTTTAGCTTAGGCCCAGTCGGGGGAGCAATCTATGGTGTAGCTTATCCATTATTAGTAATTACAGGGATGCATCACTCATTAGTAACTGCTGAGACGCAAATTTTGGCCAATATCGGAACATTAGGCGGGTCACCAACCTTTGCGGTTGTTGCAGCATCAAATGTGGCGCAGGGAGCGGCTGCTTTAGCCGTGATGTATCTCATGAAGCGTAATGCAAAGATGAAGAGCTTGGCTTCAGCAGCTGGAGTATCTGCTTTACTTGGAATTACAGAACCAGCGGTGTTTGGGGTTAACTTAAAGTTTAAATATCCGTTTATTGGAGCTTTAATTGGTTCGGCTGTTGCCTCTGCTTACTGTACGTTTATGCAGGTTTTATCAGTTTCTCCTGGACCAGCAGGAATTCCTGGAGTTATTGTGATTCGTCCAGAATCAATGATCCAATACATGGTGACTTTAGTAATCGCATTTGTGATTGGATTCATTGCGACAGTGATTTTAGCCAAATTATTTAACAAAAAACAAAATGTTTAATTAACAAAATGACTGCTTTAATTTCTTTGGAGATTAAAGCAGTTTATATTAGTAAGAATAAAATAAAACGATTACTTTTTTAAGGAGTGTGCAGAAGATGGAGTGGACGAGAGAACAGCGTTATCGACGCATCGAAGAGGTATCAAAAGAAGAGTATGATGCATTAAAACAGCAGGTTAGTCAGTGTTGTTACCGACAAACATATCATAATCAACCAATTACAGGTTTATTAAATGATCCGAATGGATTTAGTTACTTTAACGGGGAATATCACATGTTCTATCAATGGTTCCCATTAGGTCCTGTACATGGGGTGAAGTATTGGTATCATACGACATCAACGGATTTAGTTCATTGGAAAGATTGTGGGATTGCTTTAGAACCCGATCGTTCTTTTGATAGTCATGGTGTATTTTCCGGGACAGCGATTGAACATGATGAAAAATTATATTTAATGTATACAGGGAATGCGCGTGATGAAGAGTGGGTTCGTTATCCAACACAATGTTTAGCAATTATGGATAAAGAAGGGCATATTGAAAAATATCCAAAGCCTGTGATTAAGGCTGCGCCTGAAAATGTAACCGAGCATTTTAGAGACCCTAAAGTTTTCAAGATTGATGAATCATTTTATTGCTTAGTTGGAGCTGAAATAGATGATCATCAGGGAACAGTCGTTTACTATGAGTCAAAAGACCTGATTCATTGGAATTATAAAGGAGAAGTTAAGACCCAGTTTAAAGGGAACGGCTTTATGTGGGAATGCCCAGACTACTTTACACAAAATGGTAAAGGTGTTATGATTATATCGCCTCAGGGAATGGAACCGGAAGGAGATAAATATCAAAATATTTTCCAATCAGGGTATTTAATTGGTGAAGAAATTAATTGGGAAAATGGCGTATTTAACCATGGATCATTTACAGAGTTAGATCGCGGATTTGAATTTTATGCTCCTCAGACAATGCTTGATCCAAAAGGTAGACGCATTTTAGTTGGTTGGTTTGGACTCCCAGGTATTGATTGTGTGAGTGATGAATCTGGTTGGGCGCACTGTTTAACACTACCTCGTGAGCTAGAAGTAGTAGGTGATAAATTGTTACAAAGGCCAGTAAAGGAATTACAACAGCTACGAGGGAATCGTGTTGAGGTGAGTACTCACTTACAAAATGAAGTGAAGTCATTTATCGGATTTAATGGACAAGTCTATGAATTATTCTGTGAGTTTAGTGAATTTGAAGCTCAGGAACTAGGGGTTAAGCTTCGTACGAGCCAAGAAGAAGAAACGCTCTTCTATTATGATACACAGAATAAAAAGCTAGTCTTAGATCGTTCGAAATCAGGTCGTACTTGCGGAGACGAATTTGGATCACAACGTAAATGTGAATTCGAGACAGACAAGTTAACGCTACAAATTTTTGTTGATACATCATCAGTTGAAATTTTCGTTAATGATGGACAGGAAGTCTTCTCGACACGAATTTTCACGAAAGAGGAAAGTACAGGAATTGAATTCTTTACAGATGGAACAGCAAAATTAGAGGCAAAAATCTGGGAACTAAATAAGTAAGAAGAGGTGTAAATATGGCAAAAGTAATCTGTCCTGGTGAAGTATTAATTGATTTTATTTCACTTGAAAATGGAAAAAAGTTAGTTGATGTTGAAAAATTCCAAAAAAAAGCTGGGGGGGCGCCAGCAAACGTTGCAACTGCTCTTGTGAAATTAGGGGCATCAGCTGAATTTGTAGGAGCTGTTGGAAAAGATTCATTCGGAAAATTTTTAATTGAAACATTAGAACATTATAAAGTTGGAACGTCACATGTGATTGAAGATCCTAATTTAGGAACAACGATTGCTTATGTTTCAATTGATGAAGACGGAGAGCGTGATTTCGAGTTTATGCGTGGTGCAGATGGAAATATTTCACCTCAACAAATTAATTTCGAAGCATTTAATGATTGCAAAATTGTTCACTTAGGTAGTGCGACAGCTTTACTTGGAGCTCAATTATATGAGGTTTATCAAGCCTTTATTGATTTTGCAACTAAAAATGATAAATTTATCTCATTTGATCCAAACTATCGTGATGCCTTATATCATGATAAGCAAGCGTTATTCGTGAAACATTGTAAAGAAGTCATTAAACATGTAGACTTAATTAAAGTGTCTGAAGAAGAAGGACAAATTATTACAGGCGAAGAAAATCACGAGAAAATGATTGCTGCCCTACATGCATTAGGAGCAAAAATTGTTACCTTAACATT
Organism: Turicibacter sp. GALT-G1; assembly: GCF_025594995.1. Lineage (NCBI taxonomy): Bacteria > Bacillati > Bacillota > Erysipelotrichia > Erysipelotrichales > Turicibacteraceae > Turicibacter > Turicibacter sp. GALT-G1. The sequence continues at coordinate 97,698 of NZ_JAMQUS010000044.1, read as the reverse complement.
AGGTAAAGAAGGATCATTAGTTTCAATTGAAAAAACATATAAGGTTGAAAGTATGCCAGTTAAGATGATTGATTCGACTGGAGCAGGAGATGCGTTTATTGGAGCATTATTATCTCAAATTGCGAATTTAGAGCAACCAAAAAGTATTCTAACTGATGAAGCAATGTTAGTTGACTTTACGAAAAATGCGAATAAAGTTGGGGCCTTAACAACGACTAAATTAGGCGCTTTAGATTCCATTCCATCATGGGATGAAATTACAGCCTAGTATTATAGATGATGTCAAAAAAGAAGGAATCGCGAGACTTAATAGTAGATAAAATTTAATAGTAAGAGAAGTAATCTAAGTTAAAGATTACTTCTCTTTTTTATGCCTTTTGATACGTTTAAGAAAAGTGTGCATGTTTTCAAGGCATATTTCTCTTTCATTGAAATAGGATGTAGTGAAGTCGTATTGAATGAAGTAGGAGGAGACACTATGGAAAGAAATTTTAAACGTATTAGAATTGTTGTTGTTCAGCCTGATGAGCAAGTTTATTTTGATCGATATTATACTGATCCATTAGTAGCCATGGATAAGTTTAATTACTTTTGTAAACTGGCGAAAATTAATTACCCACAAGAGGTTGAGTTCGCGATGGAACGGACCGCTTTATATAATGAAATGACGGCATATTTTCCATATAACGAAATTAATCCATCGAATCAATCAGGTTTTGTTCAAGTCTCGATGTATTTTGAGGTCGATCGTTTACAAGTCGTAGATTTATAGCCGTATTACATATTTCTCGTCGGATTCTCATATAATGTAGCAAGCAAGAGTGAACTAATGGGGGATGAGGTGAATGAGACATTTAAATCCGACGTTATATGAAGTTATTTATGATTGGTTTCATCAATTACCTATGGATTATGAAGCTAAAAAAGAAGGAAATACTCATGATAATTTAAAAAATACTCAAGAGGCGATTATTGCTTGTTTAGTAGAGCAATTTCCAAAAAGTTATCGTGAGGCTTATGAAGTTTATCAGGATTTATTTAGTCAAATTGATATTTTTTCAATTTATGATGAGCTAGAAGAGATTAATGTGTTAGCTTTAGCAACGGGTTCTGGTGGGGATGTCTTTGGTTTTATTCATGCCTGTGAATCTTTTCTGAGGGGAAAACGAATCAATATTTTTACAGTAGAAGGAAATAAAGATGCGTTACGAAGCCAAATCAATTTATTTCGGCAACATATTCAATTAAACTTAGTAGAAAATGACATTAATCTAATTCCGATTCCAGTTGTGATTGAACCTGGTTTTGTTCAGGTGATGACTGAATTGAAAAAGCGCTGTTTTAAAGCTTACGGCGTACAAAAATTTGATTTAATTCAAAGTTTTAAGTGGATGAATGAGCAATCGATTCGAGGACGATTACGCTTTTATGATTTATACACTTGGATTAATGACTGGTTATTACCTGATCGATTAGCTGTTATTTTAGAGGATGCAAGCCCTGTTTCGAACCATAAATGTGATCAACAAGTCTCAATGCGAGCAATTAATGATTTTGTCTTTTTTTGCAAACATCAATGGCGTAAAAATCAATTGGTGGCCTTAACGCCAACACCTTGCATTGCAAGAAAGCTAAATGGGAATAAAGCCATGCAGTGTCGAGGGTGTAGTGGATGTTATGATGAGATGGAGGCGTATATAAAATTAGCTGATCAAAAATCATATTCTTGGCAAAGTAATTGTGTGTTCGTAATGAAGTTAGCAACTGGGGAGCTTGGACAAAGATTAGCTGCCAACTTACAAGATGAAAGTGTCGGTTATCAGACTGCTACTCATATTGGTGAACATCCGAATCGCTTTTGTACACTAGATGCGAAAGTATCAGCGGATCAACAAGCAAATGCTTTTATCATTAATCAACGTTTGTAAAAAAGTTAGTGCTATATTATGAATAGCACTAACTTTTTTTGTTGAGAAAAAGTCAATTTAAGCACATAGCTTAGTCAAATTTCATAACTTATGTTAGATAGAAAGGAGGGATTAGACGATGAGAAATATAGGATTGGTTTTATGTGGTGGAGGGGCAAAAGGAGCATATCAAGTCGGGGTGATACGTGTTCTTGAAGAGTTTGGATTACTTGATGAAGTGCAAGCAGTAGCAGGGGCCTCTATCGGTGGGATAAATGGTGCTTTGTTTTTACAATATACACCTGATGAAATTGAAGAGTTTTGGCTCCGTTGCCCATGGTCATCTGTATTTTCCGTGAGTAAAGAAAATATGAAACGAATGAATCAGATTATTGATTCCATGAATAGACGCCAGCTATCCCCCTTTTTTGGAATGATGAATTTAGTAGGTGTAGCCAATACCGTTGACTTACCTCTTAAACGAACAGGATTTGAGAAAGCCTTTCGTTATTATTTAAATCCAAGTTTAATTCAAAGCAGTGACATTGATTTATATGTCTCTTGTGGGCGAATGAAAACGACGGAGCGACGATTTTTTAAGCTGAATGATTTAAGTTCAAGGGAAATGAAAGATGCCTTGCTTGCGACAACGGCCGTTCCGGGTTTGTATGAACCTGTTTATATAGAGGGAAGTTATTACGTCGATCCAATGAAGTATGAACGTGCACCGGTGCGACCTTTACTGTCAACCGATTGTGAAACGATTATTATTGTATATTTAGATTCACGCTCACGAATTAATCAACCAATGATTGAGGGGAAACGAATTATTGAGATTTTCCCAACTAAAGAGCTCGGTAATGGAATCTATGGTTCTTTTGATTTTAGACCCTCTGTATTGAAGTATTACATGGAATTAGGGAGTGAGGATGCTTACCGTATCTTATATCGTGTCTTAAGGAAAAATCCAAAAGCTCCACATCGAGTGAAGATTACAAATAACTGACTTTATATAAGAAGCAGTCTTTTTTTGTACATCGTAAAATCGATAGATAGCCTACGTATGATGTTTTAAAATGTTAATTTAATGTGCTCAGTATAAATGGTGAATTCATTGCTGTCTCAGTTGATTTAAATACTTTCAACTCGCCTATAATATAGTAAATGATAAATTTGAAGAAGCGGGATAAGGTATGACGAAACAGAGCATGAAATATATTTTTATATTCATTATTGCTGCAATTTTATTTTATCGATTTACAGAGCGCCCACAACTTTTGTATGATTTTTTCAATATATTAGTCCAGATAAGTTTTTTACATGGCAAAAAACTTTTAAGGCCCTAGCAATGAAGAATGAGATTGTCTTTGACAATCTGTCAGGGAACTCAGTATTAAAGTGGATAACCAACTAGGACTGATGGAGAATTGTAAAATACATTTATGTGTCTATATAGGTAAAATTAAATTTATATTTTGGATTGATTGTATGAAGGATAAAAAGAATTTTTTTGAAATTAAACTCTATGTTAAAAACGAAGTCCAATTTAAATGTGTAATCTTGGAATAAATATCTGCTAACTGTATAAAGAAAAGGATTAAATTCATTTTTTTAAAGTAATAACTCAACTTTCTCAGTTGAAAAATAATCATAACTCCTTAATCTTCTAAAGGAGGGCATCTATCGAGTATCGCTCTTGACAATTTATTCTTTTTACTGGATAACATAAAAAAAGACATCCTTTCTGGAAATACTAATGGTAACCAGCCAATAGAAAGGATGTCATCATTATGTTACCACCATTTAAAGAATTTATGCTTTTACCCAAAGAAATGCAAGCAACTTTTTCTGAACTAAAAATCAGTTCCCATTTACGCCAAGCGAACATTAAAAAATCTAAGGGGTTCTCTTGTCTTTACCTCTTTACGTTGATTTTTCTATTAACTTTTCATCATAGAACGTGGTTTCAATCAAAATTCTGTGATCGTAAAGCTTCTGATTTACCAGGAAAAGATGTGGTCTACCGCTTTTTAAGTACCTCTACTTACAATTGGCGTCGATTCTTGCTTTCTTTAAGCCCTTACGTGATTTCACTTTGTACGAAACTCACAACGGATGATCGTGTTAATGTTTTAATTGTAGATGACTCTTTATTTGAACGTCATCGTAGTAAAAAAGTAGAGCTACTTTCAACGGTTTATGATCATGTCAGTCATAAGTACCTAAAGGGATTTCAACTGTTAACACTTGGGTGGTCAGATGGTTATTCATTTATCCCCTGTAACTTTTCATTAATGGTAAGTGCGAAGAAGTTACTAGTCAATCTTTCATCAGAGATCGATAAACGCAGTAGTGGATATAAGCGTCGTATAGAAGCACTAGTAGATAAACCCACTGCTACGCTAAACTTGGTGAAACAAACGTTATCTCAAGGTATAGCAGCTGATTACCTCTTAATGGATTCGTGGTTCACAGAAGCTCCCTTAATTAAAGAAGTGATGAATGAGGGGCTTGATGTCATTGGGATGGTTAAAAAGACTTCTAAACGATTTTATCAGTATAAAGGAAAGAAATTCCCACTTCAAACATTGATAACACACTGTAACGTCAATCAAAAGATATTTTCTCATCAAGAGGGAAGTCTAGGATCCATTCAAGTTAAATTAAATAACGGCATTCCAGTTAAAATCGTCTTCATTCGTCATCAAAAATATAAAACAGAGTGGTTAGCGATTTTAAGTACAAACACAAGTTTAAGTGATGAAGAAATCATTAGAATCTATGGTTACCGTTGGGACATTGAAGTGTTTTTTAAGTGCAATAAATCTCACTTAAAATTGAATAAAGAATTTCAATGTCGTTCATATGACTCAATGATTGGACATACAACGATTGTTTTTACACGTTATATCTTTTTAGCGTGGGAGAATCGCAAAACGAATGATCCTAAAACATTAGGAATGATATTTTATGACTACTGTTCAGAAGTCAAAGATGTGGATTTAGAAACAGCATTAAAAGGACTTTTAACGATGGTTCAAGAAATCATCGACCTAGGAGAAAGAGAAATTACAATTAACACAGAAGTAGTAAAAAAACAACTAGACAATTGGATGATGACTTTACCTAATTACATCAAGGGGTTATTGGGTTTTTCGTTGTGCGAAAGTTGAGGTAATAAGAAATCGCTTGGTGTAGATAAATAGTTTTCCTTACTTGTTGTAATCTAATAGTAGAATGAGTTAAAATCCCTATAAAATCAATAATTTTAACAAAAAAGGTAATTGATTCTACTATTCTATTCTTAATATGAAATAAAATCGTTTTCGTAAAGAGATTTGTAGAAAATATGTTTGAAAAAAGTATGAAAAAATGTTATTTTATTAAGGGAATTTTATCTCAAATGAAAGTTAGAAAAATACTAGGATACAAAAATGGAGGAAAGTATATGCAACAGCCACGTATGTTATCAGCTAAAGAGATTGCAAATGAAGTAGTTGAAGTTGGTAAGTATAAAGTATCACGTAAGAATAGTGTCGTTATCATCTCAGGGATGTTAGCTGGATTATTCATCGCCTTAGGGTACACAGTATATTTATTAGTATATGGACAAATGGAAAACCATTTTGTCGGGAAGCTTATTGGAGCATTCTTATTCCCAGTTGCTTTAATTTTAATTTTATTAACAGGAGCAGACTTATTTACTGGTAATACATTAATCGGTAAGGCGTATTTCAAAAAAGAAGTAAAACTATCAGCGTTTATTAAAAACTTAGCTTTAGTTTGGATTGGAAACTTATTAGGGACTTTATTAGGAGTTGCCTTATTAACAGGTGCACATTTATTTACTAATGGTGTTGATCCAGGAGTAGCAGATAGTATTCGTCATATTGCTGAAGTAAAAATCAATACTTTATCAACTTCAGAAGTCTTTTTCCGTGCAATTCTATGTAATATCTTAATTGCAGGTGGGGTATATGTTGCTTATGCTGCTAAAGATGTTGCTGGTAAATGTATTTTAAATATTATCGTTGTTGCAGTATTCGCAATTATGGGTGTAGAACACTGTATCGCGAATATGTTTGTCTTATCAATGGCTAAAGTATTAGGTGCTGATATTTCTTATGCAGGTATGGCATGGAACATATTCATTGCAACAATCGGTAACATTATTGGTGGATTTGTCATTGTTGTTCCTTATTACTATAACTTCATCCATAGTTACAAAAATAGACAACACTAATTTAAAATAGTTTGTAAGGTATTAATTCAAATAAAGATTTGGATTAATACCTTTTTTTAAGTTTATAAATAGAACTAACGTTTGTTTTTGTCCTCTTTTTAGACAGCTGTTTTTATGTTATAATGAAGCGATAAAGAGGTGATGTCGATGTTTGCATATTTAAAAGGATATGTTGCTTATAGTGGAAAAGATTTTGTGGTGATTGATGTGAATGGTATAGGGTATAAAGTTTATACAGCTAATCCATATGAGTTTAGAAAGGAAGAAGAGGTTCAAGTATTTACGCATCAAGTCGTATCAGAAAATGATATGAGCTTATATGGATTTAAAACAATGGAAGAGCATGATTTATTTATTAATTTAATTAGTGCCCGTGGAATTGGGCCAAAAACAGCATGTGCAATTTTGGCGATGAAGGATATGAGTGGTTTACGTCAGGCTATTGAGAATGGGGATGCAAAATATTTATGTAAGTTCCCTAAAATTGGGCCGAAGACAGCTCAGCAAATTATTTTAGATTTAAAAGGAAAATTAGTTGTTCCTGATGCTGCTTTATTTATGAATAACAGCTTAGCAGAAGCTCTTGAAGCATTACAAGCATTAGGGTATGGTGATAAAGAGTTAACAAAAGTTAAGACTGCATTTAAAGATATTGATGCTTCAGTAGATGAGATTATTAAAAAAGGTTTACAATTACTTGTTAAATAATTAAGGTAGGGATTTAGAATGGGGGATAAACAACGAGTTAATCCATTTGCAATTGGAGGAGCTTTTGTTCAGTATTGCATCGATCATCATATTTTAGAGGTCGAAATTTTAGGAAATGACATTAAATATTATCTCACTGAAAAGGGTGAACAAACATTAGAAAGTCAGTTTGGTATTGTTTTAACATCTTGTGCAAAAATAAATGAATGAGAAAGTAGGTAGGAGCATGACAGAAGAACGCTTAGTGACACCTGATGAAATGATGGAGGATGAGTCAGAGTTAAGTTTACGTCCAGAACGATTAAATCAGTATATTGGTCAAACAGCTGTTAAAGAAAATTTGCGTATTTTTATTGAAGCTGCTAAAAATCGTAATGAATCATTAGATCATGTTTTATTATTTGGACCTCCTGGACTTGGGAAAACAACTTTAGCAACAATTATCGCGAATGAGATGGGGGTTAATATTAAAACAACTTCAGGTCCAATGATTGAACGTAGCGGGGATTTAGCTGCCATTTTATCGGTTCTAGAACCAGGTGATGTTTTATTTATTGATGAGATTCATCGTTTACCAAAAAGTATTGAAGAGGTTTTATATCCGGCGATGGAAGATTATGTACTAGATATTGTGGTAGGAAAAGATGAGTCAGCACGTTCGATTCGTGTAGACTTAGCACCATTTACGTTAGTTGGAGCGACGACACGTGCAGGAGATTTATCAGCTCCACTTCGTGATCGCTTTGGTGTGATTAATCGTCTTGAATACTATAATGAAGAACAGTTACAATCAATTGTTAAGCGAACAGGAATCGTTTATGAAACTCCAATTGATGATCAAGCATCACTTGAGCTAGCGCGCCGTTCACGTGGAACACCACGTATTGCGAATCGATTATTCCGTCGTGTGCGTGATTATGCGCAAGTGATGGGAGATGGAGTGATTACGCATGATATTGCCCAGTTAGCCCTAGATCGTTTGGACATTGATTCATTAGGTCTTGATTATGTCGATCATAAATATCTAATGGGGATTATTGAACGCTTTGGTGGAGGGCCTTGTGGAATTGAAGCGATTGCTGCGTCAATTGGGGAAGAGCCACAAACGCTTGAAGATGTTTATGAACCCTATTTACTTCAATTAGGATTTATTAAGCGAACACCACGTGGTCGTGTTATCACACCACAAGCCTGTGAACATTTAAAGGTACCATATCCGTTAAAATAAAGATTGAAAAATGAGGATATTTGGTAGATAATTTATAAAGAGCTTTAAATTTTGCAACATAGAAAGTTGGTGTGTTATGCGAGTAGAACAATTCGATTTTGAATTACCTGAAGAATTAATCGCACAGACTCCGTTAAAAGATCGCGATACATCGCGCTTAATGGTTTTAAATAAAAAAACGGGTGAAGTTAACCATGAAGTTTTTCATGATATCATCAATCATTTGCGCCCAAATGATACGTTAGTTTTAAATAATACGAAAGTCATGCCGGCTCGTTTAATTGGACAGAAGCCTGATACAGGAGCTAGTATTGAAGTATTGCTTTTAAAACAAGAAGAGCAAGATTGTTGGGAAACGCTCGTGAAACCGGCAAAACGTGTGAAAATTGGAACGATTGTTGAATTTGGTGATGGTCGTTTAAAAGCCGAGTGTATCGGAACAGGTGATATGGGGAAACGTATTTTTAAATTCGTTTATGAAGGGATTTTCTACGAAGTATTAGATTCATTAGGCGAAATGCCTTTACCTCCATATATCACAGAGAAATTAGATGATCGTGATCGTTATCAAACGGTTTTCGCGAAAGAAATTGGATCAGCAGCAGCTCCAACAGCAGGGTTACATTTTACGACGGAATTATTAGATCAAATTAAGGCTAAAGGGATTAATATTACTTATGTCACTTTACACGTTGGTCTTGGAACATTCAGACCTGTTTCAGTTGATAGTGTTGAAGAACATGATATGCATGCTGAGTTCTATCAAATGTCTCAAGAGACTGCTGATGTTTTAAATGCGACACATGAAAAAGGTGGACGTATTATTACAGTTGGGACGACATCAACACGTACCCTTGAAACGATTGCACGTGATCATGGGAAATTTATTGCATGTGAAGGATGGACAGATATTTTTATTTATCCACCCTATCAATTTAAAGGGATTGATGGAATGATTACAAACTTCCATTTACCTAAATCAACCTTAATTATGTTAATCTCAGCTTTAGCGGGACAAGAATCAGTGATGAATGCTTACCGTATTGCTGTTGAAGAAAAATATCGTTTCTTTAGTTTTGGAGATGCGATGTTAATTATTGAAGAGTAGCAACTAAGATAGTAAAAGTGAGGTGCCGATCTTGGCGATTAAGTACGAATTAATACATGAATGTAAACAATCAGGTGCGCGCTATGGAAAACTTCATACGCCACATGGAACTTTTGAAACACCTGTTTTCATGCCTGTTGGAACGTTAGCCACAGTCAAAACTTTATCACCAGAAGAATTAGATCAAATGGGAGCTAAAATCATTTTAGCGAATACGTATCATTTATGGTTACAACCAGGTGAGAAAATCGTTGAAGAAGCAGGTGGATTACATAAATTTGAAAACTGGGGTGGAGCGATTTTAACAGACTCTGGTGGATTCCAAGTTTTCAGTTTAAGTAAATTACGTGAAATTACAGAAGAAGGGGTTACGTTCCGTGATCATCGTAATGGAGCTCCATTATTTATGTCACCTGAAATTTCAATCGGTGTACAAAATTCATTAGGGGCTGATATCATTATGTCATTTGATGAATGTCCACCATATCCAGCAACATTTGAATATATGAAAAACTCAGTTGATCGTACCATCCGCTGGGCGGAACGTGGGAAAAAGGCTCATAAAAACCCTGAAACACAAGCTTTATTCGGAATTGTACAGGGAGGAGAATTCCCAGAGTTACGTAAATACTGTGCTGAAAAATTAGTTGAAATGGACTTCCCAGGATATTCAATTGGTGGGGTATCAGTGGGTGAGCCTAAAGATGTTGCTCGCAAAATGATTGAGTATACAGTACCTTATTTACCAAAAGATAAGCCACGTTACTTAATGGGAGTTGGATCACCAGATGATTTAATTGATGGAGCAATTCGTGGAATTGATATGTTTGACTGTGTATTACCAACACGTATCGCTCGTCATGGAACAGCGATGACATCAGTTGGTCGTGTTGTCATTAAAAATAAAGTGTATGAACGTGATTTCACGCCACTAGATCCAAACTGTGATTGCTATACATGTAAAAACTATACACGTTCATATATCCGCCACTTAATTAAGGCCAATGAGTCATTTGGTCAACGTTTAGTATCATATCATAATTTACACTTCTTAATTAATTTAATGGAACAAATTCGTGAGGCAATTCGTAATGACCGCTTATTAGATTTCCGTGAAGAATTCTTTGAACAATACGGAATTAATTTACCAGGATCACGTGGATTTTAATAATGGATGCGGAATCAACCATTAAGTCGTTGGTTGATAAGTATAAAATGATTGGATGAACTCAATATATGAGCTTGATCAATAAAGGAAACGGAGAGATTAAAAATGAATCAAACAGTATTATTAGTGTTACAATTAGTATTATTAGGGGTTATCTTTTACTTCTTCATGATTCGTCCAGAAAACAAGCGTCGTAAAGCTATCGCTACGATGCAAAGTAGTTTAGAAAAAGGGGATCGTGTCGTAACAATTGGTGGGATCCATGGACGTATTCATGCATTAGAACAGGAAACAGTGACGTTAATTAATGATGAAGGTCAAAAATGGATTTTTGAACGTAATGCTATTTCTCGTAAGGTAGAAAAATAATCATAAAAAGAGCACATTAATGTGCTCTTTTTTTATCCATTTAAAAAGCATCTATTCAATTAATGAATGAGATGCTTTTTTGGAAATAGTTTAAGTGACCGATTGAGGATTATCTTTTAGCACTTGGTAAGTTTACCCCAATCATTCCTCCTGTAATACAAACAACAAAGGTGATTAAGCTTCGAATGAAAAACTTTAAGGTTAATGGACTATCAATTCCAATAGTATAGAACATTAGACTTAATAAGACCATCGTTGTTGCTACACCGATTCCAATTAACCAACCTTTTTGTGCAAATTTTTTAGAAATTAAAGTTGTACCGATAAAGAAAATTGCAACGAATGAGGCATAGATTAATTTGTCAAGCACGCCTACTGAAATCCATTCAAAATAAGCAAATGTTGTTATAAGAAGTCCAAGGATGAGGATACTAATAACAATGAATGCAATGCCATGTAGTAAGGCTTTTCCTAGTTTTTCTGACATATTCTCAACTCCCATTACAGTATGTATTCAATAGTAACTGTATGAGAAAAAATTAAAGTTTATGCGGCTTTATACATAAAACAATTAAGTAGATTAAGCGAAAAAGGAGAATTTATGGATTCAAATTGTTATGTTGTGATATATAGAACCACACTTTTTTATATTATCCTATTAATCGTGTTTAAATTAATGGGAAAAAGGGAAATTGGTCAATTAACGTTGCTTGACTTAGTAGTTTCAGTATTAATGGCTGAAATTGCAGCTATGGCGATTGATAACTTAAACCGTCCTATTCATGAGGTATTGTTAGCCATTGGGTTACTTGGAGCCTTGCAGTTTACTTCAGCCTTTATTACCTTACGGTTTAAGAAAGTTCGTGAAATTATTGATGGAAAACCGTCTATTTTAATTCATCAAGGTCGAATTGATTTAGATGAGATGAGAAGACAGCGCTATACCTTTGACGATTTAATGCTACAATTGCGAGCTAATAATATTTCTTCTATTTTTGAAGTTGAATACGCCATTTTAGAGTCGAATGGTCAATTATCTTCCTTTAAACGAGATGATATGAGCTTCTGTCCATTACCTATTATTACATCTGGTGGTTTAGAAAAAGAAAATTTATTAAAAATTCAAAAAACGAAGGAATGGGTGGAAGAAGAATTAGAGAAACAGGGAATTTTTGAAATTAAAGAGGTTTATTATGCAGCGTATGATGGGAAAGAACTTCATTTTTTAACCCGTGAATCATTAAATATGAAAGAAAAAAAACGTCACTAGTCGTAGTGACGTTTTAAAGAATGAGATTGTCATTTGAATTATTCCGTGAATGTTGTTCTTTTATGTTATAATATGGTTGTTATTTGGAACGTAGGGTGTCTGCCATTTTTTCTGTAGGAAATAGCCCACAAATAAATAATAAGAATAAATAAGCGATTCCAACAATAAAGCTAATCATAATCATATTTAAAAAGGAGTCTGTACTAAAGACAACCGCTAATTTTAAATAGGATCCTAGCATAAAGGTTACAGCGATGATTAAAATGGCATTAATAACTGAGCGCATATTCATATGATAAGCAATATGTTTTCTAACAAGCAAATAGTGCCATGCAGTAACAAAAACAACGTTAAATAATACGGCAATGACTAGTCCGTAAATATTGAGGCTTGGAATTTGAAGGAGAATAATCATCATAATAATTTTAATAACTGAAGAGATTAAGGTTGTGCTCATGGCTTGTGTTGCCTCATCAATGGCTTGCAAAGTAGAAGTTAGTGGTGCTTGGAAATAAAGTAATAGAAATACTGGTGCCATGACAATTAAATAATTGGCTCCTGTTGAAGAATCAAATAATAGATTCATGAGCTCAACAGGAAATAGCATTAATAGGACGGTATAAATTCCACTTGGTAAGAATGAGAGTTGGAATGCATTGTCTAGGTGTGAATGAATACGATCAAATCGTTTGCTAGCATAAGCTTGGCTAATAGGTGGGACAATGGCTTGTGTGATAGCATTAGTAATAAATGATGGCATTAGAACTAATGGTAAAGCAAACCCAGAAACTGCACCATAAAGTTTTGCACTGAGTTCACTACTGTAACCAATCTTGAATAAGCATTGCACCACAATAATTGGTTCTAGAAAGTGGGAGAATGAACCAATAAGGCGACTACCTGTGGCAGGCAGAGAGATGGCCAAGACATCTTTAAAATTTTGTGGACTTAAATGAATAGGCTTTAGGGTAGCCCCGTAATGATTATGATGGATATGTTTGAAGAATAGGAATAAGAGAATTAAAATTGATGCAAATTCTCCGGCAATCGATGCCCACATCGTTCCTACTACACCGTAAATAATTCCATAAGGTAATGACCAGTTAATAAATAAGATAGAGATGACAATTCGAACAATTTGTTCAACGAGTGTTGAAATAGCTGATGGGAACATATTTTGTTCCCCTTGGAAGTATGCTTTTAAAATAGTCGATAGAGAAACGAAAAAGAGTAGTGGACCAATTGAGATTAATGGTAAATAAGTTCGTTCATCTTTCAGTAAATAGATTGCTAAAGGTTTGGCAATAAAGAAGAGTAAGATACTCACTAGCAAACTTGATACCATTGCAATAATGAGTGAGACGGATAAGACTTTTTTCTGACGTTCATTGGCTCTCGAAATTAATGTTGGGATGGCAATTGGAAGTCCTATGCTTGCGAAGGTTGTTAAAAGCATGAGGGTAGGTGCAATTAACATGTAAATTCCAATTCCGTCTTCGCCAAGTAGTCGTGTGACAATAACTCGGTTAACCATACCTAAGATTTTAGTGATTAAACCGGCTATAACGAGAATAAATGTTCCTTGTGCTACGCTTTGTTTTTTCATAATTTTTCCACCTATACTTTAGTTATGATTTTGCTTAAGTCTATGAGTATGAAGTTTAAAATATGAAGGTGAGGAGATACTTTTGTTTAAATCAAGAATGAATTGGAAAATATCTGACATATTTCGTGAGGACTATGACTCACAAACCACAGTGCTAAATCCTGCGATTGAGCAACTAGTGTTAGCACGTCAACTGGCTACGGCTGAGAGTTTGGATACATTTGCAAAAGAGGAAACCATTCATCATGATCCTTTTTTGTTTTCAGAAATGTCAAAAATTATTACGCGTATTAATGAGGCAATTGATCAAGGAGAGCCGATTTTAATTTATGGGGATTATGATGCAGATGGTGTAACAGGAACATCGATTTTAGTTCGTTGTTTACGTGAGCTTGGGGCCCTAGTTGATTATTATATTCCAAATCGCTTTTATGAAGGGTATGGACCGAATGAAGATGCGTTTATGCAGGCAATTGCTGATGGTTATCAGTTAGTCATCACCGTAGATAATGGGATTGCTGGAGTTGATGAGGCAGAAATTCTACTTGAACATGGGGTTGATTTGATTATTACGGATCATCACCAGGTAAAAGAAACACTTCCACGTGCCTACGCCATCTTGCACCCTGAACTCGATGAAAATTATCCATTCCATCATTTATCAGGGGCAGGGGTAGCCTTAAAAGTAGCAGAAGCTTTATTACAAGAAGTGATTCCTGAAGATTTTTATGCCATTGCAATGCTTGGAACGATTGGGGATGTCGTTCCATTAATTGATGAAAATCGTTCGATTGTTAAACGCGGACTAGCTGCTTTACGTGAAACAGAAATTGAAGGATTAAATGCAATGATGGACCTAGCTGGAACCGAAAAGTCTGAGGTAACAGAAGTTAATGTCGGTTTTGAACTATGTCCCCGTTTGAATGCACCTGGTCGAATGGATGAGGCCGCTTTATCAGTCGAGTGTTTAATTGCAGAAAGTGAAGAAGAGGCTAAACTCATTGCCGATCAAATTGAAAGTTTTAATAGCGAGCGGCAAAAGGTAACACAAAAAGTGTTGGAGGAAGCGACAAAGTTAGTGGATGCGAAAACATTAGCTAAGAAAAAAGTCGTTATTTTATACTCACCGAATTGGCATGAAGGTATTTTAGGAATTGTCGCAGGACGCTTAGCGAAGCAATGGCAAAAAGCTGTTTTTGTCGTCACAGATGATCATGAGGGATTCCTTAAAGGATCGGCTCGTGCGGTAGAAGGGTATCACTTATTTGAACTATTGAATAAATGTCAAGATTTAATCGAACGTTTCGGTGGTCATGCTTTAGCAGCGGGGATTACGTTTGCTCCTGAAAATTTACAAGCCTTGGAAGACAAGATGAATGAATTATTACAAGAGGTTGAAGTGACACCGAGTCTTCAAGTTGATCTAAGTTTACCTTTAGCGGATTTAAATATTTCGTTTGTTGAACAGCTTTCAATATTAGCTCCATTTGGTGAAGGAAATCGTCCACCTGTTATTGAGCTTAAAAATGTTTATGTCAAAAATGTTAAACCAATTGGAAATAAGCTACAGCATTTGAAATTTACGCTATATCAAGAAAAACACTCAGTTGATGTAATAGCTTTCAATCAAGCCCCACTTGCTATGTATTTGACGCCTGATACATTATTTAGTTTTGTGGGAGAGGCTAAAATAAACGAATGGAATGGAAATCGTAGTGTGCAATTTCATTTTATTGATGTTTTGTGCAATGAGTTTCAATTAATCGATCTTCGTAATCGACAAGCGTATGAACAACGAAAAGATCAACTTCAGCTAGCAACGACGTATACGAATGCAGCAGAGATTGATGATATTGAGACATTGGTCATTAATCAGCTTCCAAGTTCAAAAGAAGAGTTAATGACTTTGATTACAAGAAAGAAGCCAGGAAATATTGTAATAGCGCCACTTGAATCAAATGTCACGTTTGCTCCACGTGAGAAGTTTGTCAGCGTATATAAAGTTGTGAAACAACATGGGCCTATTACGTTGAATCACCAAATGATTAATTATTTTATGCGTTTAGGGATTAGTAAAAATGAATTATTATTTATTTTACAGGTGTTTTTTGAAGTAGAACTTGTTATAATAAAGAATGGCTCTGTTTTTCCAACTGATAGTGTGACCAAGCGTGATTTAGCAGAAGCACCAACGTATCAATCTCAAAAGGCAAAACTTGAGATGCTTGAGTTTTTTGAGTTAACGACGTGGTCAGAATTAAAAACAACCTTTAAAACAGCTAGGGAGGAAATGACTCATGAATCTTAAAGATTATGTAGCAAATGTACCTAACTTTCCAAAAGAGGGTATTCAATTTAAAGATATTACACCGTTAATGGCGGATGGACAAGCTTATAGCTATGCGACAAATCAAATGGTTGAATTTGCAAAGCAACAAAACGCTGAAGTGATTGTAGGTCCAGAAGCTCGTGGATTTATTTTTGGATGCCCTGTTGCACATGAATTAAAAATCGGATTTGCGCCAGTTCGTAAACCAGGAAAATTACCTCGTGAAACAGTATCATTCAATTATGATTTAGAATATGGTTCAAATACATTATGCATGCACAAAGATGCCATTAAACCAGGACAACGCGTTTTAATTGTAGATGATTTATTAGCAACAGGTGGAACAGTTGAAGCAACAGTTAAGTTAATTGAACAACTTGGTGGTGTTGTTGTTGGATGTGCATTCTTAATTGAATTAGAAGAGTTAAATGGTCGCAAAACATTAGAAAATTATGAAGTTTTATCGTTAATGAAATACTAAGGCTGCGAAATATAAAAGATTGAGTAGAGATGAAGCATTTATTGTTGCATTTCTACTTTTTTTTATGTTAAAATTTTAAAAAAGTAACAATATAGCATATTGTAAATATGACAAAAGGTTAAATGGTTGATGAAATATCATCCTTTTTTTTCATCTTAGGAAAGATTAAAATTTCTAAGTTTTCTTGAAACAAATCGTAGTTTTAGCTTTATAATAAAATAAGTAGATTAGACAATAGGAGTAATGCTTATGTACCAATTAAACGGGTATGAAATATCAATTGATCATGTTTTAGAGCAAGCTAAAACGTATATTAAAAATCCAGATAGTATTGCGGTCATCGAACGTGCTTTTGAACTTGCCTTTCAAAAACATAAAGACCAATTGCGAAAATCAGGTGAACCTTATATTATTCATCCGATTGAGGTTGCTTATATTTTAGCTAAATGGCAAACAGGGCCTCGTACGATTGCCTCAGGACTATTACATGATATTATCGAAGACACAGAGATTACAAAAGAAGAAATTGCAGAATTATTTGATGATGAAATTGCAGAAATTGTTGACGGTGTAACGAAGCTAACGAAGCTTAAATATAAATCAAAAGAAAAACAACAAGCAGAAAATCACCGTAAAATGTTACTAGCCATGAGTAAAGATATTCGTGTAATCCTAGTTAAATTAGCGGATCGTTTACACAACATCCGAACACTTAAATTTTTACCGCCTGAAAAGCAATGTTCCATTGCTCATGAAACGATGGAGATTTATGTTCCGATTGCCCATCGTTTAGGGATGTATCGTGTGAAAGCTGAGCTTGAGGATACCTCACTTCGCTTTTTGAAGCCAGAAGATTTTTATCGTATTGCCCAATTAATTAAGCAAAAAAAACATGAGCGTGAGCAACAAATTCAAGAAATGGAAGACGAAATTACGGCCGCTTTAGCGGAATATCATATTCCGTTTGAAATCAAAGGTCGTATTAAAAATATTTATAGCGTGTACAAAAAAATGATGACGCGCGAAAAAGACTTTGAAGAAATCTATGATTTATTAGCAATTCGCTTAATTGTTAATTCAGTTCCAGAATGTTATTCAGCTCTTGGAGTGATTCATGCGCACTTTAAACCTATCCCAAATCGTTTTAAAGATTATATTGCCATGCCAAAGCCAAATATGTATCAGTCATTACATACGACCATTATTGGTCCAAATGGAAATATATTTGAAGTACAAATTCGTACAAAAGAGATGGATGAAATTGCTGAACAAGGGGTTGCAGCACACTGGGCATATAAAGAAAATCGTCAAATTACGGCTAAACAAGAACAACAAGAAATTCAAGATAAATTAAAATGGTATGAAACATTAATTGCGTACCAAGAAGAAGTGAACGATGCTGAAAAATTAATGAAGCTTGTTAAAGATGACATTTTTAATGCCAATGTTTATGTGTTTACACCTAATGGTGATGTCTTTGACTTCCCTCCAGGATCAACACCAATTGATTTTGCTTATCGTATTCATACCAATTTAGGACATAAAACAACGGGTGCAATAGTTAATGGTAAAATCGTGACCTTAAATTATCAATTAAAAACGGGCGATATTGTTGAAATTAAATCCTCTCGTAATTCGTTTGGTCCGAGTGAAGATTGGTTAAATATTGTTAAAACATCACAAGCACGCCATAAAATTCGTCAATACTTTAACCGTACTAAACGTGAGGAGTATACGCATAAAGGAGAGGAAATGTTCTTAAAAGAACTAGCCTCAAAAGACTTATCATTGAGTTCAATTGATATGCAAAAATTACTTGGAGCGTATAAAAAACAAAGTATTGAGAAATTAGATGAATTATATTATCAAATTGGGCGCGGACGCTTAGTAGCTAAGACGATTCTTGAGCGATATTTTGCGGATGGGAAAGAAGTTGATGATACAGAGTTAATTCAACAAATTAATGATGCAGCAAAAATCAAAGAAGAACATCGTAAAAAAGCAAAAAATCGTTTCGGAATTATTGTAGATGGGTTAGATAATGTTGATTTACGCATTGGTAAATGTTGTCACCCGGTTCCGGGTGATCCAATTGTTGGTTATATTACAAAAGGAAGCGGGATTACGATCCATCATGCTGAGTGTCATAATGCTAAAATAGATGGTCGTATTGTTCCAGTTGAATGGGATGATGAGCATTCAAATTCATTTAATGCTAAGATTAAAGTGACAGTCCTTGATCGTAAAAATGTGTTAGGCGATATCATTCAAAAATTAACGGTTATTAATGCAAATATTACAGAATTAAATGCATTGACTTCAAATGATACGATTATTATTAACTTATCGTTATCTGTTCGTAATATTGATCAATTAGTAAGTGTTGTGAATACGATTAAACGGGTCAAAGATGTCTTTAGTGTCGAGCGTATCATTCAATAGTGAGGTGAAAACAGATGAGAGTCGTTGTTCAACGAGCAAGACAAGCAAAAGTAACGGTTGATGGTAAGGTAACAGGTGCTATTGAACATGGATTAATGCTATTAGTTGGGATCACGCACGAAGATACAGTGAAAGATTTAGAGTATTGTGCAAAGAAAGTCGCTAATTTACGAATCTTCGAAGATGAACAAGGAAAAATGAATTTATCAATCAAAGAGGTAGGCGGATCGATTCTTTCTATTTCTCAATTCACCTTATACGGGGAAACTAAAAAAGGGAATCGACCAAGTTTTATCGAGGCAGCACGTCCAGAGGTCGCAGAGCCTTTATACCATCAATTTAATCAAATTTTAAGAGAGACTTATGAGATACAAGTAGAAACAGGAATATTTGGTGCAATGATGGATGTCTCCTTTACAAATAATGGTCCTGTTACTTTAATCGTTGAATCTTAAAAAGAAATGTATTATAATAAAGAAAATAGTCAATAATACTTATAAATTCGAAGATCGAGAGATTCTATAAAAATAATACGTGACAGAGAACGAAGCCTTGGCTGGAAGCTTCGACGGATAAATTATAGATAGACACTCGTGAGAAAATATTCTGAACTGCTAGTAGGAATATTCGTTGACGGCGTTAACGTTTTAAAGTGGTAATAGTTTTAGACTATTACAAGTAAGGTGGCACCGCGTATACTACGTCCTTAGATTTAATCTAAGGACTTTTTTTATACTCGAAAAAAGGCTTTACTAAACACGATGAAATAACCCAATCATCCTGAATGAGAGGAAAGCCTCAACAATCATGACTATGAAAGGAGCTCTAACATGAATTTCAGTAAACCAAAAGGAACATACGATGTTCTACCTAAAGAAAGTGCACGTTGGCAAAATGTTGAAAGTTTAATTCGTGAAATCTGTTCAATTTTCAACTATAAAGAAATCCGTACACCAATGTTTGAAAGTACACAATTATATCACCGTTCTGCTGGTGAAACATCAGATGTTGTTTCAAAAGAAACATATGACTTCAAAGATCGTGGAGATCGTTCAATGACATTACGTCCGGAAGGAACAGCTGGAGTCGTGCGTAGTTACATTGAAAATAAATTATATGCAGATCAAATGGTTCAAAAATTATTCTATATTGGACCAATGTTCCGCTATGAGCGTCAACAAAAAGGACGTTATCGTCAACACGTTCAATTCGGGACAGAAGTATTTGGAAGTGCAGATCCTGCTATCGATGCAGAAGTTATCTCATTAGCTGTTACGTTATATCAAGTTTTAGGACTTCGTAACATTAAAGTTAAATTAAACTCATTAGGGGATACACAAAGTCGTGAAAACTATCGTGCAGCCTTACTTGCACACTTTGAAGGGCATAAAGAAGAGTTATGTTCAGATTGCCAAGTGCGTTTAGAAAAAAATCCATTACGCGTGTTAGATTGTAAAGTTGACCGCAATAAAGAGATTATGCAAAACGCTCCTCAAATGATTGATCACCTAACAGACGAAGATCGTGCATACTTCTTAAATGTTCAAAAATATTTAAAAGCGATGGGAATCGAATATGAGTATGATGCGACATTAGTTCGTGGATTTGATTACTATACACATACAATCTTTGAAATCCAAGCAGACATTGAAGGATTTGGAGCTCAAAACACATTATGTGGTGGAGGGCGTTATAACAAGTTAGTGTCTGAATTAGGTGGACCAACAGTTCCAGCTATCGGATTCGGTATGGGACTTGAACGTTTATTATTAGCATTAGAAGCTGAAGGAATTCAAGTTGCTGGAGAAGATGCTGTGGACTTCTTCTTAATCGCATTAGGAGAAGATGCTAAGATCTTTGGATCACGTTTATTATTTGATTTACGTTCACGCGGATTAGCCTGTGAAACGGACTATTTAGGGAAAAACTTAAAAGGTCAATTTAAACAAGCAGATCGCTACAATGCTCGTTATACAGCAATTCTTGGAGATGAAGAATTAAAACACGGCATGATTAATATTAAAAATAATCAAACAGGAACTCAAGAAACCATTCCAGTTGGATTTATTATTGACTACATTATTCAAGACCAACAGCGTAATCACCAACATGGTGGAGGATGCTGTGGTGGTCATGGACACGATGAAGACCATGGATGCTGCGGTGGACATGGACATGATGATGACCATGAATGCTGTGGAGGAAATGGACACGGCTGTGGATGCCAACATTAAGAAGAGGTGAGTAGTATGAATCGTACACATAATAATGGAGAATTAAGACTTGAACATGTAGGTCAAGTTGTTGAATTAAAAGGTTGGGTTGCTAAAACTCGTAACTTAGGTGGATTAGTTTTCATTGATTTACGCGACCGTTATGGAATTACTCAGTTAGTAGCTAATCCAGAAAACGTAAGTCATGAAGTTTTAGAAGCGGCAAACAAAGTACGTAATGAGTATGTAATCGCTGTTAAAGGAACAGTGGCTGAGCGTCAAAGTAAAAACCCTAATATGGCAACAGGAGATATTGAAATTATCTTAGATGAACTAACAATTATCTCTGAAGCAGAAATGACACCTTTAATTATTGCTGATGAAACTGATGCGTTAGAAGATACACGTTTAAAATATCGTTATTTAGATTTACGTCGTCCTGTGATGCAAAAGAACTTCATTTTACGTCACAACATCTTAAAATCAATTCGTAGCTATTTAGATGGAAATGATTTTATTGAAGTAGAAACGCCGTATTTAAATAAATCAACACCAGAAGGAGCACGCGACTATTTAGTTCCAAGTCGTGTCCATGAAGGTCATTTCTATGCTTTACCTCAATCACCACAAATCTTCAAACAGTTATTAATGGTTTCGGGATTTGAACGCTATTATCAAATCGCTCGTTGCTTCCGTGATGAAGATTTACGTGCGGATCGTCAGCCTGAATTCACTCAAATTGACATTGAGACATCATTCTTAACTCAAGAAGAAATCATGAATATGATTGAAGAGATGCTAGTTAAAATGATGAAAGACGTTAAAGGATTAGATGTTGCTCGTCCGTTCCCACGTTTAAGCTATGAAGAGGCGATGGAACGCTTTGGTTCAGATAAGCCAGATACACGTTTTGAAATGGAATTAATTGCTTTAAATGACGTTGTTGCTAATTGTGGCTTCTCAGTATTTGCACAGGCAGTTGAAGCTGGAAATGAAGTTAAAGCATTATGTGTTAAAGGATCAGCAGAACGTTTTTCTCGTAAAGACATTGATAAATTAACAGACTTTGTTAAAAAATATAAAGCTAAAGGTTTAGCATGGATTAAAGTAGTGGAAGAAGGATTCAACGGTCCAATTGCTAAATTCTTCAATGAAGAAGAAGTTGCAAATATTAAAGAAGCAACAAATGCTGAAGTGGGAGACTTATTATTATTTGTTGCTGATAAAAAATCAGTCGTTGCAGATAGCTTAGGAGCATTACGTTTACATTTAGGAAAAGAATTAGGATTAATCGATGAATCTAAATTCAATTTCTTATGGGTGATTGATTGGCCACTATTCGAATATGATGAAGAGGCTGGACGATTCTTTGCTGCTCACCATCCATTCACAATGCCAAGCTTAGATACATTAGACACATTTGATACAGATTCTCACAATGCAAAAGCACAGGCTTATGATATTGTCTTAAATGGATACGAATTAGGTGGAGGATCATTACGTATTTATCGTCCAGATGTACAATCTCGTATGTTTGAAACATTAGGATTTACAAAAGAAGAAGCTGAAGAACAATTCGGATTCTTAATGAACGCATTTAAATATGGAACACCTCCACACGGTGGATTAGCGTTAGGATTAGACCGTATCGCCATGATCTTAACAGGATCTCAAAGCTTACGCGATGTTATTGCTTTCCCTAAAAATGCATCAGCATCATGCCCGATGACTGAAGCTCCTGGAACAGTAACAGACGCACAATTAGAAGAATTACATATTCAACTAAGAAAATAATGAAATTGCTAGACCTAGTCAATGAGACTAGGTCTTTTTAGTGTAAATAAGTGTATGAATTTGTATTTTTTTGTGTAAAAAAATATCCAACTGTTTTCAATTATGGCTAAATCATGTAAAATGGTGCTATATGTTTTTTCTTCATAAATAGTCTAGAGTTATTTAACTATTAGGGGCAGGATAAAGAAAGTATAGTCAAATGTACTGATACTATTTTCAGAAGCGGTTATGATAACGAATCGTGTGATTATAGTACAGAGTGGAAAGGGACGGTGTAGACATGAATATGAAAAAGATCATGAGGCAACCATTAGCGGTTTTTGGTAGTATATTTTTGATTACAACCTTACTGCTGGTAGGTGTTCTTCTTTATCAAGTTAAGGGGATTACTGATGGTGGGAAAAGTAGTGATAATGTAATAAAACCAACTCCACCAATTGTTGAAAAAGTTCCAGATGAGTATCAGTTATCAGATGTAGCGACAGCTTATCAAAAAGAAGTTTTTGAAGAGTTAGTGACTGCGCAACATGCATATAAAGATAAATATACGGAGTTAACTAAAGAAGAATATGCGACTTTAGTTGTGAAAAATTTCATAGCAGATTTCTATACATGGTCTAATAAGACCGGACGCAATGACGTAGGTGGTGTACAATTTATTGCAGAAGAAATGAGATCTACTTTTAGAAAACAGGCTATTGATGGATTTTATGAAAATTTAGATTTTTATTTAAATGATTATGAAGCGACATCTTTAATAACTGTCAATGATGTAACCATTTTAGATGTTAATTTAAATGATACACTTAAAACAGAGGATGAAGTGATTGATTGTATTTCAGTTCAGGCGAGTTGGCAATATGAATTATCTTCTTCAGTTGAGATAGAACAATTCCAAAGTGAAGCAACATTTATTTTAACTGAATCAGAAGATCATTTAGTCCTAAATGCAATTTTATCGGAGTAAGGAGGGGAAAGCCATGTTTAATAATAAGGGTTTAAAATGGATTTACAGAATAATCATGATTTTACCGATTATTCCAATTATATGGAATATTATTTATATCAATCAATATTCAGGATTTGATTCTTTGTTGCGTTTGAATCTTTCGTTAATCTTCATCTTCTTATATTTAGCTATTTTAATGTTTGGATTATATGTTGTTAAAGAAGAGAACAAAGTAGGCACAATCATTTTAACAATAGTTGCATTGATTGGTCTTTTTACAGGAACGTATTTTGGATATGTTAATACACGCGTTTATCATTCGTTAAATAACATGACGATGCAAGACTCAATTATTAGTTATAGTTTAGTTACAATGGCAGATAGTCCTTTCACTGAAGTAAAAGATTTAGAAGGGTATACAATTGGGACTTTAAATTTAACTAAGCAAGAAGTGATTGATAATATTGACCAATTTTTAGAAGAAAATGAATTAACAGATGAAGCAGAAGTTGAAAAATATGATTCTCCAATTTCTATGATTCATGATTTATATGATGGAAAAGTTGATGCGATTATTGTAGGGGATAACTATGGTTCATTATTTTCAGAACAATTAGGATTTGAAGATATTAAAAATGAAACTAAAATATTAGCTAATATTGAGACTGTTATTCAGCAAGAAGAATTAAAACCAGGAATGGCTAATACGTCATTAATTGACGATCCATTCTCCATTTTACTAATTGGAGTTGATTCAACTGAACAAGGATTAGAAGCTGCTTCATTAGCTGATTCATTAATTATAGCGACTGTGAATCCTCAGAATCTATCAGTAACGATGACATCTATTCCACGTGATTCATATGTTGAAATTCCATGTTTTAATAATACAAAAGATAAAATTACGCATTCAAATAATGGTGGAACAACGTGTGTCATTGAATCAGTTGAGAAAATGTTTGATTTAAATATTCCTTATTATGTAAAGATTAACTTTAAAGGGGTTGTTGAGTTAGTTGATACAATCGGTGGAATTTACGTTGATGTACCTGTGACAATTGAAGAACAAGATAGTAATCGTCAGTTTGGTGAGCATTTAATTACTGTTGAGGAAGGGTATCAACATTTAAATGGAGAACAAGCGTTAGCACTTTCTCGTCATCGTAAGACGTTAGCTAAAGGTGATTTAGGTCGTGCAGAACATCAACAATTGGTTATTGAGGGAATTGTAAATCAAATGTTAACAGAAATGAACACAGTTGGTGAGTTTTTAGATTTATTAGATGTTTTAGGTAATAACATTGAAACAAATATCTCACTCAATCAGATGACATCAAGTCTTCAATATTTATTAGGGCTTGTCTCAACATTTAATGGTCAAAATCCATTAGACTATATTCATATTAAGAGCATGGTTGTAAGTGCTCAATATGGTTATATGGATAATCCGTATTATAGCTTTAAGTTAAGCTATGCTTTCCCATATAAAGGGGCTATCGCAGATGCACGTGAACAAATGTTAATTAACTTAGAGCAGGAATCGCCTCAATTTAACTATAGCTTCACATTTAATGGATTTGAAGAATATGAAGGCACTCAGTGGGTACAAACGTATTATAATGAGCCACTTCCTGGAGGAGCAACAGAGAATAATGTAACTACAGATGATGAGGAGGAAGTAAAAGCACCTATAAAAGAAGAAAATAACTCATCAATGAATAATAATGTCACAGTAACACCACCAACACATAATTCAGGCAATAGTAATTTAAATAATGGTTCAAATATAACTCAACCAGAAACGCCAATGGTACCAGAAACACCAACAGTACCGGAAACGCCAATGGTACCAGAAACACCAACAGTACCGGAAACGCCAACGGAACCAGAAACGCCAACAGTACCGGAAACGCCAACAGTACCGGAAACGCCAACGGTACCAGAAACACCAACAGTACCGGAAACGCCATCTACCGGAGAAGGAACTAATTAATTAAAAAGTTAGTTTTTATAGTAAAATGATAAATATAAGAAAATCAAAGATCTTTGGAAGAGAAGAGTGTGTCATAGTCTTTCTATGACACACCTTTTCATAATGTTTAATAATTGATAAATTATAGTTTAGTAGGAAAGAATATAGAATTAGAGGTGATTTTATGCGTATGAAACATTCGCTACTTAATATGTTAGTAGCTACAATACCAAGTTTAATTTTGCCTATTGTTGGTTTTGTAAAGTTTAGTCTTTTTTCGGATATATATGGTGGTTCGATTAATGGATTGTACTCGACAATGATTCAAATTATGGGATTTTTAAATTTAGTGGAGGGTGGTTTTGGAATTGCGTTTCAACAGATTCTTTATCAACCGTTAGCTCAAAAAAATTATAAAAAAGTAACGGAATTATATAATGGAGCAATCTATTTATTTAGAAAAATGGGATTCATTATATTTGTTTTAGGATTAATTGTGGGATTAGTTCAACCATTCTTTGTAAGTCAAGAAGGAGGCGTCATCTCAACCTTCTCAATTTATAGTATTTATTTCTTATTATTAGCGCCAGTGGTTGTGTCTTATTTTTTAATGGGACCCAATATCGTTGTTCAGGCCGATCAACAATATTATAAGATCAACTTAGGAATTCAATTAATTACATTATTGCGTTCAATTTTAGTGATTGTGATTGCTATGATGGGATTCTCATTAGAAGTAGTATTAGTAGCTGATGGAATCTTGACCATTGTTTCATATGTTTATTCGCGTAATAAAGCATTAAAATTATATCCTTATTTAAAAGATAATAAAGAAGCACGTGATTTAAGCGCACTTGAAAATACAAAGCATGTTTTTGTACATAAGATTTCAGGTGTTGTTTTATCAAATACAGATCCTGTGTTATTAACCTATTTTATTTCTCCGTTAATGACCAATGTATATAATGCTTATAATATGATTTGTTCGAGCTTAATTAAGGTTTTATATGGAGTTATTCAAGCACCCGTTGATAGTTTTGGGAACTTATTTTCAAGTGATGAAAATCATAAGTATTCTACCTTCTTACAATATGCTAACTTTGCGTTCTTTTTAAGCTCTATTGTATCAAGTATTCTCTTTATTACAGCTAATGATTTTGTTCGTTTATGGATGAAGGATGAATTGTATGTTTTATCATATTTTGGAGTGTTCTTATTTACGATGAACACATATTATCTTGTTTCTAGAGAGCCTTTATTAGTCGTGCGTAATGTGAATGGCTTATTCAAAGAAACGAAAAAAATTGCTTTATTATCTGCGTTAACTAACTTAGGGATTTCATTATTATTAGTTAAACCATTAGGGATTGTTGGAATTTTATTAGGAACGTTCTTAACACATTTTATTATTGATTTCTTTATGTCAGTTCAATTAGTATATCCTAAAGTATTTGGTTTACCATCATGGAATTATTATAAATTTGTGCTACTTCGTACATTAATTATGTTTGGACTTACTTTTATCGGACTTTGGGGATGGAGACTGATTTTCCCAACGGGTGTTAGTCACTTAGTTATTTGGTTTATCGGTGCAGCTAGTTTAGGTCTCATTGTCTTAGCAGCTTATCTTATGATTTATTATTTATTATTTAGTGATTTTAGAGATTTTGTTCAGCGCTCAATGAAGTTGTTCAAACGTAAGAAAGGAAATCATTAAAAATACATTGTATCCTGTGAGGACTAGACTATTAGCTAGAGTCTAGGGATTTAAAGGAAGGTTAGAGAATGAATAAAATAAGTGTAGTTATTCCTGCTTATAATGTAGAAAAGTATATTGATAAGAGTTTTGAAAGTTTATTAAATCAAACTTTCAAAGAGTTTGAGGTTATTGCTATTAATGATGGTTCACAAGATTATACACTAGAGAAAATGAAAGCTTATGAAGCGCGTGATTCAAGAATTCGTGTCATTAATAAAGCAAACGAAGGAGTAGGAGCTACTCGAAATTTAGGTCTGACATTGGCGAGTAGTGATTATATTATTTTCATTGATCCAGATGATTGTTTACATCCAGATATGTTGAAGTCATTATATGAAAAAGCAGTTGAAACAAATGCAAATGTCATTGTTTGTGACTATTATGAATGTTATGAACAAAGCACAGACAAGACTTTAATGACCATTCCAGTTGAATCAACAGATTTGCTTGTCGTTGAGGAGCAAAAAGATTTAATATTTAAAATAACGCCCGCTCCTTGGAATAAACTCATTAAGACTTCTATTTTAAAGGAACATAAAATTGAGTTTCCATTAAATTATCGTAGTGAAGATCTCGTCTTTACCTTAAAATTATTAGCACAATGTAAAACGTTAGCCATTGTTCATCAACCGTTATATTATTATTTAGCGAATCGAATGAATAATGTGTCAAGTGCAAATGATGAACGTGTTTTACATACACTTAATGCGCTACAAGAAATTATAACTAGTTATGAAACATACAATCTTAAACAATTATTTGAAGAAGAATTAGAGATGCTAGTTATTAAGCAAATTCAGTATGAGTTGCATAAAGTTATCTATATTACTGATAAAGAACTGGCAATTCGTATTATAAATGAGTTTTATCAGTTTATTGAAAATAATTTTCCAACCTGGAGAAAAAATAAATATTATCAATCATTATATCAAGAAATGAATTTTATGAATAAATATCGTGTCTGGATTTATGAACAACCGTATCGTTTAAAAATTTATTATCAAATCCGACAGTTGAAACGAGTTCTTAAATAAGAAGGTGAGTTAAAATGGCAAAGATAAGCATTATTGTTCCTATCTATAATGTAGAGAAATACCTTAAGCGCTGCTTGTATTCATTAGTAAACCAAACATTTCAAGATCTTGAAATTATCTGTGTTAATGATGGGAGTCCTGATCAATCACAAAAGATTATTGATCAGTTTACACTAGATTACCCAGGAAAAGTAATCTCTGTTCAAAAAATAAATGGAGGATTAGCTGATGCAAGAAATTATGGTCTAAATTATGTCACAGGTGAATATGTTCTTTTTATTGATAGTGATGACTGGATTGAAAGAGACATGTGTGAAAAGATGTATCAGGTAGTTCATCAAGAAGGTGCAGATTTAGTCGTCTGCGATATTAAAAATGTTTATGAAGATGGGCGAAGTGTTTATATTTCATGCGGCGATTTTAAAGTTGGAAATGTTGAAACATTACCTTCGGTTTTGACCATCGATAATAGTGCATGTAATAAGTTATTTAAGAAAACATTATTTGATGATGTTAAATTCCCGGTAGGGATTTGGTATGAAGATTTAGGATGTATTCCTATTGTTCTATCTAAAGCTCAAAAAATTGTCAAAGTCAATGAAGCTTTTTATAATTATTTTCAAAGAGAAGGATCAATTATGAATACTTACTCTGAGAAGAGTTTAGATATTTATAAAGCCTTGAAGTTAATAGAAGATAATTTTAAAGGAAATTATCAGTCAGAGATTGAGTTTCTATATATTAAAAATTTAATGTTATATGGATGTTCTCGTAATTTAACAGTTGAAAATGGTGATCGTTATATTAATCATGCTGTAGACTTTATGAGAAACCACTTCTCATCATGGCTAAAAAATGAATATGTCAAAAATTTATCAGCTAAAGATCGTTTTATTTTATGGTTATATAGTAAGAAGCAATTCAACATGGTCCGACAATTATTATCTTTAAAAAAAACATTACGACGATTAAAATAATGAGTAATTTATTTTTATTAGTATAGGGTATATTATGAAGGGAATATAGGCGTTAAAAGTAAGAGTCTTCTAAGTTAAATGACTATTGAATAGTGAATTTAATATTATGTTGAAACGATTGGAAGTGAGATTGTGTCAAAGAAAATTTTATTTGTAACCGATGAGATGACGTTGGGGGGCGTTTCTCGGGTATTAAATAACTTATTGCAGGAATTAGTGAAGCAAACTAGTTATGAGATTGATTTACTTGTATTACACAAACATGGTGAAATGCTTAAAGATGTTCCATCTGGAGTTAATATTATTGAGGGATCAAAGTTTTTTAGAGTGATTGATTTACCATTAAGTCAAATTATTAAAAGTAAAAATATTTCATTATTAATTAATAAATTATATTTGTTATGTTTAATGAAGACAGGATGGATTGGACGAAAAATTAAATCTGAACGTAAAAAAATGAAACTTTCATCGTATGATGTTGAAATTGCATTTAAAGAGGGATTTTGTACGATTTTTGTTGCTAATGGTTCTAGTGGTAAAAAAGTAAATTGGGTTCATCTAGATTATAAGAAACAAAACTTCTCATCGAATCATATGCCACTAATGAAGAAGATGCTTGAGTTAATTGATGTAAATGTAGCTGTTTCTAAAGTGGCAGCACAATCTTATCAGGAAGTTTTTGATTTAAAAGAGGATGTTAAAGTCATTCATAATATTATTCAATCTGATTTAATAAAAGAGAAGTTTGCTCAATCTGTTAATTCAGATGATTTAAGACTCTTTAAAAATAAAGATTTAACATTTATTAGTGTAGGACGATTAGTCGAACAAAAAGGATATGATCGTTTAATAAAGATTCACCGTCGCCTGATTGATGAAGGATTTAAACATAATATTATGATTATCGGTAACGGTGAAGATGAGCAAACCTTAAAAAATGAAATAAAAAAGAATAACTGTCAAGAAACCTTTAAACTGATTGGATATCGAGAAAACCCATTTGCTTATTTTAAATTAGCAGATTGTTTTTTATTACCTTCTCGTTATGAAGGATTACCGACTGTTGTCTTTGAATCTTTAATTTGTCAAATACCTGTTATAGCAACAAAAGTGGCGGGTATTGAAGAACAGTTAAAGGATAGTAGCTATGGTTTAGTTGTAAACAATGATGAATCTGATTTTTATGAAGCGATGAAGACGATTATTATGCATCCTGAAAAATTAGAAAAGATGAAAGATAAATTAAAGGATTATCACTATCAAAATGAAACGATTATTACTCAAATCAGTAATTTAGTGGAGGGGGATTTATGCTAGATAAATTTAAAAAACTTAATAATCCAAAGTTTTATACGTTATTAATTTTTGTTTTTTTAATTATTCAACCTATCGTTGATTTAGACTATCTATTAAATGATTTTTTGAAACAATATCATTTAATTGTTCCATCAACATTTATCAGATTCTTAGGAATTCCATTATTAGCGATTATTGGATTTTTATTTTTTGATAAAAATAAAAGGAAATCTTTTTGGATGATAGTATTTTTAGGATTAATCTTAGGGGCTTATTCTATTTTGCACTTTATTGAAATCAGACAATTAAATTTAAATCTTCCTGAAACGTTTAGAACAGATATTAAAATCGAACTAAAATATATCTTAATCATGACATTACCATTTATTTTAATGTATTGTACATATCTGGCCCAATTTAGTAATGAAACATTTAATAAAATTATTGTAATTACCTCGGTAATTACATGTAGTGTCATCTTTATTACTGATCTATTTGCTATCTCATTTGGTAGTTATGGAGGAACAACCCAAGCTAATTTCTTTTCATGGTTTACGGGAGGATATGAACAGTTCCAAGACCCAAAGTTATTGATGTCTAAAGGATTATATCATGCAGCAAATGTTCTAGGGGCTTTGCTTTTTATGTTGCTTCCATTATTATATAAAGTGTTATATGAGATCAAAAGAAAATGGCCAATCTTCTTACTGATTTTACTTCATTCGTTATGTATGATGATGATTGGAACACGAGTTGCTACCTTTGGTGTCATTCTTATTGCTATAGCAGCACTTGGAACTTATATTGGATGTAGTGTCATTCGCTTAACAAAGTTTAATCTTAATTTTCTATTAAATTTGGGGATTATTATTTTCTTAGCCTTGGCAATCTATCCAAATACTCCAGCCATTAAGTATCAAGAGTTTAACACCCAGTTAATTAAAAATTTAAAAGAAGAAGAAGAAAAGAATGATAGTGTTAATCAGATGTCAACACAATTAGAGTTGCTACAACAGAAAATTGAGGATGACGATGGTAAGAAGGCTGTATTAATAGCGGTTTTAAGAGAAAATGCTCAGTTATTAACATTCCCATCCATTTATTACGATGAAATTTATCCGATAGAATTTGATCCTGAGTTTTGGAACTTTGTTGTTAATCAACCCTTTGAAAAACGTAGTGATGGGAGAAAGCTTCAAAAATTATTCTCAGAATATAAGTGGGATTTAATGGATACTAAAGAAAAAATGCTTGGTATGGGGTTTTCGACATTAAGTGAAGGTCAATTAATTATTGAGCAAGATGGATGGCGTCAAATCTATACGATGGGAATTATCGGAGCAATTATTTTTATTACTCCATATCTTGTCTTAGTCCTAGCCTCAACAATTAATGCGTTAAGAAAGTTTAAAACTATTGTTAATTTTAGTAACCTAATGCTATTATTATCAATTGGTGTCGGTTTAGGAGCTGCTTATTATAGCGGACACGTCTTAGATGAATTGTTTACGAACTTATATTTAGGATTTATCACAGTTACATTGTTCCTTAATACGACATTAAGTAAAAAGGATTATAGGAAAGTTAAGGTGAAATAATGCCAAAAGTTAGTGTCATTGTTCCAGTCTACAATGTAGAAAAATATTTAGATCGTTGTCTTGATTCATTAGTCAATCAAACTCTTCAAGAAATTGAGATTATTGTGATTAATGACTCAACACCTGATCAATCACAAATTATTATTGATAAATATATGAATCTTTACCCAAATAAGGTATTCAGTTATATCAAGCCAAATGGGGGGCTCTCTGATGCTAGAAATTATGGTATGAGTAAGATGAAGGGAGATTATTTTGGATTTGTAGACGGTGATGATTACGTTGAATATTCGATGTTTGAAAAATTATACGAACGGGCAACTCAGGAAGAGGCTGATGTTACAACGTGTGATTTTTATTGGACTTATCCGAATCGTTTACAAAGAGCAACTGATGGACCTTATACAAATGAGAGAGAGTTATTAACGAAGATGATGCCGACAGTTTGGAATAAGCTATATAAGAAAAGTTGGTTTGATTCATTAGATATCAAATTTCCAGTAGGCTTAAGATATGAGGATAGTTCCTTTTCCATTCGATTAGCTCCATTTATTAGAAAATTAGCTTATGTAAATGAACCACTTGTTTATTATGTTCAACGTCAAGATTCAATTACTTATACTCAAAACTCCAAAGTTGGTGATATGTTAACAGTCTTTAATGATATTTTTGAATTTTATCAAAAACATAATTTATACCATCAATATCAGAGTGAATTAGAGTATTTAACATTAAAATATTTTTTAGGAAGTTCTTTCTTACGAGCTGCACAAATTCAGGATAAGAATACTCGAAAGGCTATCCTAAAAGAAGGTTGGGACTTATTAAATAAGAGATTTCCAATGTGGAGAAAAAATCAATATTTATTATCTCAAAAGGATAAGAAGCATCTATATTATCGATACACCAATAAATTAATCTATAATGCATTAGCGAATGCAATTTATATCATGAAAGTTAAACTTAAGAAATAAGGTGATGATTAAACGTGAAAAAAGGAAAGGTTTTATTTTGCTCTAGTGCAGGAGGGCATTACACGGAATTATTACAGTTACGCCATCTTATTAAGAAGTATAATGGAGTTATTATTACTGAAAAAACGAAGATTTCAAAAGAGACAGAGTTTCCAACAGAGTATTTAATGTATTGCTCTAAAAATGATGGATGGATCTATATTTTTGAATATCTTTATGTATGGTTAGTTTCGTTCATTTATTTTATCAAGTATAATCCTAAGGTTATTATTTCTACAGGTGTTCATTCAACGATTCCGATGTGTGTTTATGGGCGTTTATTTGGTAGAAAAGTGATTTATATTGAAACAGTTGCAAATGTTCATACGCCATCAGTTAGTGGGAAATTAATGTATAAAATAGCTAATGAGTTTTATATTCAATGGGAGGAGCTATTAGAAGTTTACCCAAATGCTATTGTAGGAGGGTGTTTATTTTGATTCTCGTTCTATGTGGGACACAAAAACAAGATTTTACACGTCTTATGCGTCTTGTTGAACAGGTCGCAGATCGTGAGGAAGTCATTATTCAAGCGGGCCATAATCATTACGAAACTGATAAAATGAAATTATTTAGTTTTATTCCTAATGATGAAATGGAAAAATTATATCAACAAGCCAGTCTGATTGTGACTCATGCTGGAGCTGGTTCTATTCTTCAAGGTGTTAAAAATCATAAAAAAATTATTGCAGTACCTCGTTTAAAGAAATATCATGAACATGTCAATGATCATCAAATTGAGCTAGCGACTAAATTAGAACAATTAGGATGTATTTTGGCATATCAGGATGGAGAAGATTTTATCTCCTTATACGAGAAAGCTAAAACATTTAATCCGCTTCCTTTTAATCAAAAAGGAAATATTGAAGGCTTAATCGATCAGAGTTTAGAAAAATATTTAAAATAAGGTGAGATAAAATGAAGCAAGCTTTTTTAATTGTGGCACATAAAAATTTTGAACAAACAAAGCAATTAATTGAATTTATTGCAGATGAGGATCACCATGTCTATATTCATATTGATCAGAAGAATGACGGCCTATTTAATCAACTCAAACAATATTTCCAATCCTTCAACACTGTTTTTTTCTTAGAGCAACGAATGAGCATTAATTGGGGGGGGCTGTCTCAAGTATTAGTAACAATTCAATTATTAAAACAGGCGAGTAATAGAGGCTATGATTTTTATCATTTAATAAGTGGACAGGATTTATTTATTAAGACTAAGAAGGAAGTATCGTCATTTTTAAAAAAGAATAAAGGACGTCAATTTCTTGAAACTTTAGACATAGAAGAAAATCTATGGCGAATCAAAGGCTATTATTTATTTAGTGATAGTAAGTATAATCGAACACGACCGGTTTACATCATTAATAACTTCCTTTCAAAGTTTTATAGAAAATATCCTCTTCGCCCTAATTTTAAGGGATATAAATTATATAAAGGTGCTAACTGGTTTACACTGTCTGGAGATTGTGTTGAATATATATTAAATTATTTAAAAGAGCATCCTGAATATATCAGAGACTATAAGTATACGATTTGTGCAGACGAACATTTTTTCCAAACTTTGATTTTAAATTCTCCATTTAAAAATACGGTAGTTCATAATACACTACGTGAAATTCAGTGGAATGGTGGACCAAACCCTAAAACATACACACTTGAAGATTATCAATTAATCTGTGAGAGCGAAGCATTATTTGCACGTAAATTTGATTCAGAAGTAGATAATGAAATTATTAAAAAAGTATATCAGTATATAAAAGAATAATAAGAAAAAGCTATACGACGTTCTATCAACAGTTTCAGTTTTGGGGTTGAAAAAACAAAAATACATTGTTTTTTACTATATAAAATACAGTGTCATTATCATCTAAAAAAATAGTATTTTAAGCGTAAAAAAACAAAACATTTTTTCAATAGGTATTTGCAATCCCTTCGTGTTTAAACGGCTTCATGATAAACGAGTCGTTTAAATGCTTTAAATCACCAATATTTATGTCAAATAGAGACAACAAAAAGAGAAGTAGTCTAAGTTAAGACTACTTCTCTTTTTTTACCCTTTTATCGCCAACAGTTCATGTCTCCCATAAAGAGAGTTTATATCCCTAACAAGATGAATTTAAAAAGCAACCAATAGGTTGCTTTAAAGAATGGATGTTTAATTATTTATCAAATAAAGACATAACCTCTTTTTGATTAGAAAGCGTAGCTTCCTCTGTTGAAAGACTAAACATGACAGCATTATTTGCCATCGTTGTATTATAGAGCACGCCTGTGGCATTACTTTTATAAAACAATTGATTAATCGTTTCAGAAGTAGAAGTGACATAAAAGCCTAACACATCACCTAAATCTGTATCTTCAAATGAATAGTATTTTACATCTGTACCTCTTTCTTGAAGGTTTGGTTCTAAGTTAATAGATTTCTGTATTTCAGTTAGGGTCACTGGTTTATCTCCTAACATTTTCTCGCTCATACTTAGATAATCATCAAACAGATTAGATGGTTCTTGATTGAGTTTAGCAGCAAATACTTTGAATAAATCCATATCAACGGTATTTAACACGAGAGACGATGCTGATGTATCTGCTCCGTTAGAAGAGATATGGCACGCCACTGATAATGAATTTGAGTCATGATGCTTTGTATATAAAATGTCTGTTATCCCCTCTTGGTCTTTCGGTTCTGAAACCATTAACTCTTCGTTATCAGTAGCAAATGTGTAGATTTTTTGATTACCATCTACCATTTCCTTAGGAGCATAATTTGATAACATTTCCGTTAACTCAACAACGCTTAATGGCTCGTCCACTGTGTTTTGTGCTACTTCAAAATACGCATCCTCTAAAGATTGAAGGTCCATTGCTCCTTGTTTCGAACACCCTAATGTAATGAAGCAAATGAAGACTCCCAGAAAAAAAGATGTTTTCTTCATTAACTATCCCCCCTTAATTATTGGCTTTGTTATATTATACTATAAAATGGATTAAATATCATTTATTAAAATTATGGCTTAATTAAGGCTTTGCTTCTCTCTTTAAAAGACTATTATAACCAATTATTTACAAATATAGGGTTATATAGTAAAATAGTAACTGTCAAAAATAAATGACAAAAACAAGACAGGGAGAGATTTCTTAACAAAGGGGAGCTCTCTGAAATCATCATTTTTATATTAAGAATTACAATCAGTTTTACAGCTTAATTTACAAAAGCTTTTACATTAAGTTTTACACACATGAAAATAGCGGTCATAAATTTATTACCACAATTTTTAGCTATGTAAAAACAGGTGTAAAAAATAACATTTTATTTGATTTAAAATGTCTAAAAACATTGATAATACAATAAAAGCAACCATTGTAAAAATGGCTGCTTTTTTCTTTGCAAAAATTAATGTAATTTGATTTTTTCAACCCCAAAACTGAAACTGTTGACGTTCTATCGTATAGCTTTTTTAAGTGGAACTTTGTCAAATAGTGTTGCTGATTAAATGGTGACCTATTACAGTGAAAGACTAAATTGAAATCCTAGCGGCTATGCTGCTAGGATTTTTCTTTTAGGTTTAGTTAAATTTTGAATCATAAGAATACGTGATTTAATTACCCTACTAGTGGAGGAAACATGCTTCGCATGGCAGGTGACCCAATGATAGAAATTACGATATCCAAAGGCAATACGCTTAATGACTTTAATTTTATTATTAATTCCTTCGATTGGACCATTTGTATAGGGAGTCGTTAATGTGTTTTTGATATAAGCTTGATACGTTTTAAAGGTTTGAAAAGCTGTTTGAAGTTCAGGAGAAATAAGCGGATGTTCTGTTTCAAGTAAGTGATTCAAGCGATTGATGTTTTTGGTTTGAATAGCGAAAAGTAAATCTTGATAAAGATCATAAGTTGCTTTTAATTCAGGTGATAAATCAAGTAGGAAGTTGAGGATATCTATTTCACGCATGGGTTGTTTAAAACAGTAAACTGTTCGATAATTAGTGGTGTTAAGTAGCGTGTGAGACTTTAAAAATAATCGCCAA
Source organism: Turicibacter sp. GALT-G1 (assembly GCF_025594995.1). Classification (NCBI taxonomy): domain Bacteria; kingdom Bacillati; phylum Bacillota; class Erysipelotrichia; order Erysipelotrichales; family Turicibacteraceae; genus Turicibacter; species Turicibacter sp. GALT-G1. Next base: position 60,195 of record NZ_JAMQUS010000044.1, on the reverse strand, counting down.
TAACGTTTGAATTTACGACTGTGTTTCTTAAATTTTTTCATGATTCGAATACGAGTTTTATTGAGTGCACGAGAAAGATGTTGAACTAGATGGAATTTATCAATGATCATTTTGGCATGGGGAAAAAGCTCCTTAATCAAGCTCATGTAAGGAGCATACATATCGATGACAATATGTTTCACTCGAGCCCGTGCTTCTTTGGTATACCGCTGAAAATAGGTTGGGAGTGAGCTTAAACGACGATCTTCAATGATATCAATGATTTGTTTGGTATCTGCATCGCAAAAGATAAAAGACATGTGACCCATTCCCTAGCAGTGGAGGATTTATGCTTCGCATGCTAGGTGACCCTCGGCAGACTTAACGGACTTAAACTCATCAAAACAAAGATTTTCAGGAAGGTAATTAAAGTTCAAAGTTTGAGCCTCATAAAAGCTATGGATGATCCGATTGACAGTTGAATGAGAGACCTGATGACGACGGGCAATATCGCATTCTGAAATCTTATTTTGAGCGTCTAACGCAATGGCATGTTTCGTGTGATAAGAAATATAACAGTTCTTTTCAACGATTGAAGTGTTTAGTGTAAAGGTAGATTGGCAATGGCCACAATAATAACGCTGTTTTTTTAACTCTAAATAGGTATCATGGAGTGAGACTTTTGGAATGACAATTCGAGAGGTTTTAAATCCATGTTTCTTAAATTTTGAATCAAATAGAGTTCCGCATTTTTGACAATGAGTCGGTTGATACGAGAGGATTCCTTTAAAAATAAAGCTAGTAATTCCGTTTAATTTCACTTCTTCAAGATAATCGTCCGGAAATGTAATGTTTTTATCTTTAATATTTAAAAGTTTTCTAGTAAAATATGAGTGAGACATCAAATCTTATCCTTTCAATATTGTTTTAGCCGATAACATTGTAACAGGATTGAGACTTGAGGTCTCTTTTTTTTGATGCCATGAAAAAAGTGCTGCTTACTCAGCAACACCAAATATTATAGAACCTTTTAAGTTAAAAAAAACACAAGCAAATGCTTGTGTTTCTCCAAAATACCGTAGGTGTTAGGATATAAACCCGCTAAATTAGCAGGTGGGCATCGTATCTAATACGTTAGGAGTCCTAGGTGGAAAAAGCTAGGCATTCAACACGGTATTAGAGAATCGGATTCCCTTATCAAAAGTGTTCGGATTTAAAGAACTAATCACCTTACGCATATCTCAGATTTTGATTAGATTTTATCATGTTCTTGGTAAAAAGACAATAACCTGAAATAATAAATCTCATGATTCATTGATTTATCATGGCACCAAATTGATCGACAATCTGATTGCAGATTGTTAGATTATCTAGGGCCATTTTTTATCATGTTTAGGGGACATGATGAATGGTTATATTAGATAAACTAGTTTAAAATGTGTGTGTGTTTATTCATAAAAAATAATAAAGTTCAATCAATTTGGATTTTAATTTTATCATGTTCATGAATATTAATCAACTATTAATTTAATATTTTAAAAACTTCTCTAAATTGTATGATCATTAAGCGAAATTCATTTTTAATTGGTGGCTTCATCATATCTAATCTATAGGTAATCTAAATGAATATAATGACCCAAATTGCCGTAAGTGTTAGGATGTAAACCCGCTAAATTAGCAGGTGGGTATCTTATCAAATTCTTTAGGAGTCCTAGGTGAAAAAAAAGCTAGGCATTCAACACCGAATTTGAGAATCAGATTCCCTTATTAGAAATGTTCGGATTTAAAGAACTAATCACTTTACGTACAGTCCAGGATGTTTTGGATTCGGGTCACTCATGACCGGATACATATCCTAACATGTCGTGCCAACAAAATCAATATGATTGGTTCTGGAAAGTCTTAGTTAATGGGCAGGTTATGAATGATACCCAAATGGCCGTAAGTGCTAGAGTATAAACCCGCTAAGTAGCAGGTGGGTATCTTATCAAATTCTTTAGGAGTCCTAGGTAGAAAAAGCTAGGCATTCAACACTGAATGTGAGAATCAGATTCCCTTATTAGAAATGTTCGGATTTAAAAAGTTAGTCACTTTACGTACCATTCAGGAATAACCTTTTTCATGGGGAAAGCTATCTTAACATGAAAGAGAATTGAAATCAACAAGGGAATGCTTGGAAAACCGAATCCTTATTGATAAAGAAAGTAATCCTCTCTATCAGAGGCAGGAAAGCTATCTTAACACGAGAATGAATTAAAAGCAATCAGGTGATATCTGGAAGTTAATATGAATCTAACAGATTGATAGGAGTGGTTGTACATAGAAACAGAAATGTATTTTACAACTCTACATCAGTGTTAGTTGGTAATAAAATTTAATACTGGTTTCCTATGCCATTTCGAACCGAAGTAGGTTGAGAGTTCCCTGTCGATTTCTGAAAGAAATCTATTCTTCCTTTGCTAGGAGTGTAAAAGTTTTTACCATGTAAAAAACTTATCTGAACTTATATATTTAGATTTTAAATTAGTTTAGAAAATAAAAAAACACGGGTACGGACCCGTGTTCTTCTTAATTGCCCAAATTGCCGTAGGTGTTAGGATAAAAACCCGCTTGGTAGCAGGTGGGTATCCTGTCTAATACATTAGGAGTCCCAACAATGTTGGGCATTCAACACCGTATTAGAACACCAGATTCCCTTATCAGAAATGTTCGGATTCAACAACTAATCACCTTACGCACAATCTAGGGAAACTAAGAGAGAGTGTATATTCGTTACAATCGCTAAATAGGAAATTCAGAATATACGTGTTCAAGAAGAGCAATAATAATAGATTATCTCACATATATAATTATCAGACGTACAGTGACTTGATGTTGCATACCTTAATCCGACGTATAGGTATCATATCGGCAACAAATACTCACTGCAAATTTACTTCTCTTCTTGACAGTACTAGTATGAGCAGATTGTGTAATTTTAATCGTTATTACAATAAAAAAATTAAAAAGTTCTATTCATTTTAGACGCTCTTCATAGCATTTTGGACATAATAAAGGTATAATCAGTTTATAACTTTTAAATAGAAAGAGTAAGGAGCTTCAAAGATATGTTACATCAATTTTCTAGAAATGAATTAGTCTATGGACCAGAAGGAACAGAAATCTTAAAGAATAGTACAGTTGCTATTTTAGGTATTGGAGGTGTTGGGTCATTCGCTGCTGAAGCATTAGCACGTACGGGCGTTGGAACATTAATTTTAATTGATAAAGATGTCGTTGATATTACGAATGTTAATCGTCAAATTCATGCGACATTAAAAACAGTTGGTCGTTCTAAGGTAGAAGTTATGGCAGAGCGTATTGCAGAGATTAATCCAAATTGTAATGTTATTCAAATGCATATGTTCTATAATGAAGAAACTGCTCCAAGATTATTCGAACATCAGATTGATTTTGTTGTTGATGCTTCAGATACGATTACATTTAAAATTCATTTAATTAAACAATGTCTACGTCGTAAAATTAAATTTATTTCATCAATGGGGGCAGCCAATAAACTAGATCCTACAAAATTTGAGATTGCAGACATTCACCAAACGTCTTATGATCCAGTAGCGAAGGTAATTCGTACAAAGCTGAAGAAAGAAAAAGTGAGTGGAAAAGTTCCAGTTATCTATTCAACAGAAAGTCCAATCATTGGACGAGAAGATACGTTAAAGGTTGTTGGAAAAGAAGATAGTGAAGTTCGTAAACAGCAACTACCACCCGCTTCAAATGCTTTTGTTCCAAGTGTGGCCGGATTAATTGCAGCAAGTTATGTGGTTCGTGAATTAACGAAGTCAATTCCAATTCGTCGTAAAGAGCACTAATAAGTATGAAGGAATGTGAGAAAATATGAAACAAATTGTTTTAGCTGGAGGATGCTTCTGGGGAGTTGAAGCATACTTTAAACGTATCAAAGGGATTATTAAAACAAAAGTTGGGTATACGGATGGTCTAACGGCAGATCCAACCTATAAAGAAGTTTGCACAGGAAAAACGCATCATGTTGAGGCTTGTGAGATTTTTTATGATGAAACGATCATTTCATTAGAACGAATTTTAGAACATTTATTTTGCATCATCGACCCGACCTCTTTAAATAAACAAGGTGGAGATATAGGAACACAGTATCGGACGGGTGTATATTATGAAGATGAGGCAGACGCAGAAGTGATTCGATTATTTATTAATCAAGAACAATTGAAGTATGAAGATGAAATTGTTGTTGAAGTTAAAAAGCAGACAGCTTTTTATGATGCAGAGGAATATCATCAAGATTATTTAACTAAAAATCCAACAGGTTATTGTCATGTCAATTTATATCGAATTCCAGAAGAAGATTTAAAAGAAGAGTATCGATCAAAATAAAAAAGATTAGCTATGAGCTAATCTTTTTAAATTAAAGTTATTTCATTTAACAAAAAATCAAGTTCTCATGTTAGAATAGAATTATTTCAAAAGAGGGAGTGAGTCCATTCGAAAATGAAGCGAATTAAAGAAGTGATTAAACAAAAGGCAAAGGAGTATCATGCTAGACGAATTTATGGAGAACGTCAAGTCAAACATTTTTTATTAGTGACGTTTGTCTTAATTCAGTTGGGATTATTCGTTGAATTTGGATATTATTCAACGATTGGTCATTTAGGACAAAGCATAGCATTTGAAATTTTCAAGGTTCATGTTATCAAATTAGGATTGATTTTAGGCTACGCTTACTTGATTGATCTATTAGTTTCATTTATTGTTGGGACGAATCCACACACAGTGAAAGAAGGAATATTTTTTCCTTTGAAGCGTCCAACATTTTTATTTAGCACGTTATTAATTTTGATGTTTTCATTAGATGCCCCTATTTCTGTTTTTTGTATGGCAATTATGGTCATGACTATTTTTTCACAAAATACAAAAAAGGGTCACACGTTTTATCATCTTCATCCTGCATTAATTGGTTATTTTATTGGAGTACTTGGAATTAAAATGACTAATTATAATTTAGGATTAACTGAACTTCCCCCGATGCTATCAGCCCCCTATATGGTAGTAACAAATGCGCTTCATCCATTGTCCTTCGATGGTTTTATTTCAGAATATTACTCGTTACAAACAGTAATCTTTGGAATCTTTGAGGGCAGTCTATGCTTTACACTCATTATTCCTTTATTACTAAGTGCCTTATTTTTAGTGAAGCGTCAAGTCATTGATTATAAAGTATCGTTTCTTTATTTAGGTGTTTACGGATTAGTAAGTATTTTGCTAGGTGTTATTTTTCAACAACCGAATTGGTTAACGATTTTGTTCTTATTAAATGGTTCGGTGTTAATAACAGGAATTTTTATTTTACCAGATATTGTTGTTTTAGATAGACATTTAATGTTTAAATATGCTTATATTATTATTTGTGGCATTTTCTCAGCCTTATTAAGTTACTTTATTCATTTTATCTTTGCGCCATATTTAGTGGTTATGCTGGTGCAACTTGTCACATTGGGGGTTGATTTTATCAAAAAAGTTATTTATCGAAAACAACTTTTAATTGCATAGTGGGTCCTAATCTTTGTTAGGACTTTTTTTATATCTAAAATAAGCATAATCATATTCTACACACTTATAATATAAAGACAATAGTAGCAATTAGTTGAGATAATGAGGTGTTAGAGATGGATGAATTTTTTAATAAACATAGTCGGATGATTCGTTATTTGCTTTATGCCATTGCCTGTTTAGTCAGTTTAGTGATCTTATTTTTATTTATTCAAACATCACCCGTTTGGGGAAGGATTTGGAGTGAAATTTGGGGAAGTTTATTTCCATTTTTTGTTGCATTTTTACTGGCTTATATTATTCATCCGCTTATTTTGTGGATTGATCGAATTCGTTTACCCCGAGTAATTTCGGTGTTTTTATTTTATGTCGTTGTATTTGGAAGTTTATATGGAATTATTTCGTGGTTTTTACCAACCATTATTAGAGAAATTCATGATTTGATTTTAAATTTACCCATTTATTTAACAGCTATTCAAAATCAATTACTAATCTTTGATGAACGAATGGGTTTAAATTTAAGTGAGATATTTTTTAGTGAATATAATACGTGGGTCAGTACGTTAACAGAGCATATTCGTGAAGTGACTGGTTTTACTTTTAACTTAATTTTTTCAATTGTCGGGTCATTAATGTTTATTGTTATTGTTCCAATTGCGTTGTTTTATTTTTTGAAAGATTATGAAAAAATTTTGAATGGGTTATTAAAGTTAGTTCCGAAACGATATCGATCACATGTTGCTTCTTTGTCTAGCTTATTAGATGATTCGTTAGGTTCTTATATTCGTGGGCTAGCACTTATTATGGTTTGTGTCTCATTAATTGCGACCATTTTATTAATGTTTGCTGGAATTGATTATGCTTTACTTTTCGGATTTTTAATTGGTTTAACTGATTTTATTCCTTTTATTGGACCCTTTATTGGTGCCATTCCTGTGATTATTTTTGCGCTCTCTATTTCCTGGAATAAGGTTATTCTTGTCATTATTATTCTTGCTATTTTACAAGCAGTTGAAGGAAATTTTCTACAGCCATTTATTATTGGACGTAATTTAGATATTCATCCTTTGTTTATTATGATTTTAATGATGCTTTCAGGAAGTTTTTTTGGTCTAAAGGGAGTATTTTTTGCGATTCCAGTCTTTTTAGTGATTCGTACGGTTACTCGATATATTCATAATTTAAAAAGTTAATAAAATAAAAGAGAGGATAATGAAGGATGTAAGGGTTATTTTTTATAAGTAAGTGATACGTAAAAAACGACATAAAACTTTCAAAAAGTACAATTATCTCTTGAAAAAATGTTTTAAAATAAATAGGTTTTTGGTAGAATTAATAACGAGTTGTTATATAGTCCCAATAATTGTTTAAATTTTTATGTTGAGTTAAAAGGATTAACTAAAAATGAAAAGGCTATTTTTTTGTTTTTCGCTATAACCTTTAAGACTTCAGCTATAATAATAAAGACTTATATAGCGGTATTTTATAGTCATTAGGAGGCTCCATATGAAAGCAAGTAAGTATATCGATCATACAGTTTTAAAACCAGAAACGACAAAAGCACAAATCTTAACATTATGTCAAGAAGCCAAAGAACATGATTTCGCTTCAGTTTGTGTTAATCCAACTTGGGTTTCTTTATGTGCAGATGAATTACAAGGAACAGATGTAAAAGTTTGTACAGTAATCGGATTCCCTTTAGGAGCAACAATGAAAGAAGTTAAAGCATTTGAAACAAAATGTGCAATTGAAGCCGGTGCAACTGAAATTGATATGGTTATCAATGTAGGTGCTGCTAAAGATGGTAATTGGGAATTAGTATATGAAGATATTAAAGCAGTTGTTGATGCTGCTAATGGAACATTAGTTAAAGTAATCATTGAAACTTGCTTGTTAACAGATGAAGAAAAAGTCAAAGCTTGTGAAATGTCTGTTAAAGCTGGAGCTCACTTTGTTAAAACATCAACAGGATTCTCTACAGGTGGAGCAACAGTTGAAGATGTTCGCTTAATGCGTCAAACTGTTGGTGAAACAGTAGGTGTTAAAGCATCAGGTGGAGTTCGTACATCTGAAGATATGAAAGCGATGCTTGAAGCTGGAGCTAACCGTATCGGAACTTCAGGCGGAGTTGCTTTAGTACAAGGAAAAGAAAACACAACAGCATACTAAAATATCATTAATTAGAGGAGTGAAGTTTATGGCAATTCCAACACCACACATTGGATGTTCTGAACAAGGTGTTATCGCAGAAACAGTTTTATTACCAGGAGATCCATTACGTGCGAAATTTATCGCGGACACATTTTTAGAAGATGTTGTTCAATTTAATACAGTACGTAATATGTTCGGATATACTGGAACATATAAAGGGAAAAAAATCTCTGTTATGGGTTCAGGAATGGGGATTCCCTCAATCGGAATTTATTCTTATGAATTAATCCACTTCTACGGAGTGAAAAACTTAATTCGTATTGGATCTTGTGGATCAATTCGCGAAGATGTTAAAATCCGTGACGTTATTATTGGAATGGGTGCTTGTACAAACTCAAATTACGCTGCACAATATGAATTACCAGGAACATACGCACCAATTGCTTCTTGGGATCTATTAAATAAAGCAGTGAATGTTGCGAATGAAAAAGGAATTGAAGTTAAAGTAGGTAACATTTTATCTTCAGATACATTCTATGATGCTCAAAAGGATTCATGGAAAAAATGGTCTGCAATGGGAGTTATGGGAATTGAAATGGAAGCTGCTGCTTTATACATGAATGCAGCTTACGCTGGAGTTAATGCCTTATGTATCTTAACGGTTTCAGATTCATTAGTAACACATGAAGTAACATCTGCAGAAGAGCGTCAAAATACATTTACTCAAATGATGGAGATTGCATTAGAATTAGCATAATTTTTCTTTCAAAAGAACAACCAGTTTTGGCTGTTCTTTTTTTATCTTCAATAAGTAGCAAGGATTGATGATTTCGCATGAATGTATCGTTAAAATGTGTATAAAATTATAGTTCTAACTGATATTAAATAAAGTAATGGTGGATTAAAAAGGATGTGAAGGAGTTTGTTTAAAAAGGTCATAAGAATTTATTTTATGATTTGTGTCCTTTTACTAGGGGCATGTCAGACTAATACGTCATCAACAACGTTAGCTTTATTAGATAAAGTAATTTTTACATTTGAAGCCAAAAAACCAATCATCATCAATCATTCCAATGAAAATCAGTCATCTTCAAATCACATAATGGATGGAACTTTTTTAAAGCCTGAAAAGCCAAGTGATCAAAATCAAGAGACTGATCATAAAATAGTTGAAGAAACGACTCCTGAAAAGCCACCTATACCTGATAAAAATGAAGCAACAGATGATGTGATAGGATTTTATGATACTACAATTGAACAAGAGGTGATTGAGCTAGTCAATGATTTACGCCTTCAACTTGGGCTTGAGGCAGTTGAACAGTCTGAGTCATTAACAACAACTGCGCGTTTAAAATCGGAGGATATGGCTAAGTATAATTACTTTAGTCATGAAGGACATTTAACATTCGCCAGTCTGGTAGAAACCTATCAAATATCCTGTCAGATAAGTGGTGAAAATATTTTCAAATCTCAAAGTCCATTACTAGTTGCCCCAGAAATTTTTGAAGCTTGGAAGCAATCACCAACTCATTATGCTAATATGACGAATGAACAGTTTACAAAAATGGGTATTGGGGTTTATGGAATTGAACAAGAGGGTGTACGAACATATTATGTCACCCAACATTTAACGGATTAAACGAAAAAATATGGAATTTTTTTGATTTAATCCTTAAAATAACCTATAATGAAGGTGCACAAAAAAAGATAGTAAATAGAAAATAGGTGGTGACTTTATGGAAGTTCGTCAATTTGATGATTTAGGTTATTCCTTAACAACAATTAAAACGGATAAATTTAAGACAAATTTAATTTCAGTTTCATTTCAATCTGAAATTAATCGTGAAACAGTAACGAAACGTTCTTTACTTCCTTATGTTTTACGTTCAGCAACAGAAAAATATCCGTCTAAAAAAGAAATTAACACGTATTTAGAATCTTTATATGGAGCCTCTTTATCGACAACAGTTGAAAAACGTGGGCAAACCCATAATATTAAGTTCTATCTTTCATTAGCGAATGAAAAGTTCTTAGGAAATCGTGAACCGTTGCTTGAAGAAGGGGTTGAGCTTTTAAAAGACGTGATTTTAAAACCATTAGTGATTGATGGTGGTTTCAAAGAACAAGTGGTTGAAATAGAAAAGCGTTTATTAAAAGAATACATTGAATCGATTTATGATGATAAAGTATCATACGCCTTACAAAAGCTTGTTGAAAATATGTGTGAAGGTGAAACTTTCAGTATTAATTCAATTGGTTATGTGGATGATTTAGAACAAATTAATGGTCAAACATTAATGGAAACATATGAACAGATGTTAAATGAAAATCAAGTGAATATTACAGTGGTCGGAGATATTGATCATGATAAAGTTTATGAAATCTTTAAAAATCACTTCGATTTTGCGCACCGTTCAGTAAATTTACAAGTCGTTGATCATCAAGATAAAGAAATCGAAGAAGTGAAGGTCGTTAAAGAAGAACAAGATATTTCACAAGGGAAATTAAACATCGGATATCGTACCCATACCCGTATTGGTGATGAAGATTATTTACCATTACTTGTATTCAATGGTATGTTCGGAGGATACGCACACTCTAAACTCTTTATGAATGTTCGTGAAAAAGCATCATTATGTTATTACTGCGCATCTCGCTTAGATAACTATAAAGGTGTGATGTATGTTTACTCTGGAATTGAGTCTCAAAACTATGAAAAAGCCCTTAAAATTATTGATGAGCAACTAAAAGATATGGTGGCAGGTAATTTTACAGATAAAGAAATTGATTTAGCTAAGAAGTCATTAATTAATTCAAAATTAGAATCAATGGATCAAGCTTCAGGAATGATGGCGCATGAAGCTTTAAATAAATTATTACCAACTCCATTAACAGTAGAAGAATGGGTAAACCAAGTGAATTCAGTGACAGCTGAACAAATTGTTTCAGTTGCTAAAAAGATTAAAGAAGATACAATCTTCTTCTTAACAGGGAAAGAGGTGACTGAGTAATGGAGTTTAAAGAATTCCCTCAACTACAAGAAAAGTTATATTATGAACAATTAGAGAATGGTTTAGAAGTATATATGTTACCTAAACGAGGTTTCAATAAGTCATTTGCAACCTTTACAACAAAGTATGGATCAATTGATAATCATTTTGTTCCAATTGGGCAAAGTGAGATGAAATTAGTTCCCGATGGGATTGCGCACTTTTTAGAGCACAAAATGTTTGAAAAAGAAGATTATGATGTGTTTGAAAAATTCTCTGCACATAGTGCCTCATCTAATGCTTTCACATCGTTTACAAGAACATGCTATTTATTCTCTTGTACGAGTGACTTAAAAGAAAACTTAACAACATTAATTGATTTCGTACAATCTCCTTATTTCACAGAACAAACCGTGGAAAAAGAAAAAGGGATTATTGCGCAGGAAATTAAGATGTATGATGATAATCCAGATTTCCGTGCTTACTACGAAATTATTGGAAATCTATTTAAAGAACATCCAGTAAAAATTGATATTGCTGGAACAGTCGAATCGATTCAACCGATTACAGCAGAATTATTATACGAATGTTATAATACGTTTTATCATCCATCAAATATGTTATTATTTGTGATTGGAGATTTCGATGTTGAAGAGATGATGGCATTAGTCCGTGAAAATCAAGCGAAAAAAGATTATAAAAAAGAAGAGCCAATTCCACGTGAATATCCAAAAGAAGAGCCTCAAGCTGTTCGTCCGGAAAGTACGTTAGAAATGGAAGTTGGAACAGCAAAAGTTTTTGTTGGAGTTAAAGATGCAAGTGCGGATCAAGATGGTAAAGATTTGCTTAAAAAGGAAGTGGCCTTAGACATTATTTTTGATTTAATATTTGGTAGCTCATCAACGTACTATGAAGAGATGTTAGATAAAGGCTATATTAATGATACGTTCTCATATGAAACAAATTGTGAATTATCATTTGGCTTCTCAATTGTTGGTGGAGATACACGTTATCCTGATGAGTTAGCACACAGTATTAAAGAAAAATTATTAACAATTCCAACGATGACATTTGATGAAACTGAATTCACACGTATTAAGAATAAAAAGGTTGGACGTTTCTTATCAGCATTAAACTCGGTTGAATTTATTGCAAACCAATTTACTCAGTATGCATTTAATGGAGTTCAATTATTCTCAATTCTAGATATTTTAGATGAATTAAGAATTGAAGATTTACAACAATTAGCAAAAGATTACTTTGTTGAAGATCGTATGAGTATCTTTAAACTTTTACCTAAACAAGCATAAAGAAAAGCTCCCTTTTGGGGAGCTTTTCTTTATAGCTATAATGAAGAAAATAAAAAAGGAGAACTGGTGGGGGGCACCAGTTCTCCGAGAGGGGAATAGTATAAGGTTGCATTGGTACTTAGCGAAAAAAGTTTGCTAAGTTCATAACCCAATACGTTTGTTTGATGAGGGGATGTAAAAAATTAAAAATGGAATGAAAAACAATAATGAAAGGAATGTATTGCATGAACGGGGGGGGTGTTCATGAATACATTTGAAATTATATCAAAATTCGACAAAATAATGTGTCCTTTCTGTGTTCAGTTATGAAAACTTACATGAACACGTTTTCTTTTGAAAAAAGAAAAAATATAAAAGGAAGTTATAAAAGATGAGCGTATATATAGATAAGTGCGCACAAATAAAGAAGTTAAAGGAGATTATTGATATGTTAAATAATGTTGTGTTAGTTGGGCGTGTTGTACGCCAACCTGAATTGATTCAAACTCAAGAAGGGAAAAAAGTTTCGACTGTTACACTGGCCGTAACGCGTTCCTTTAAAAATGCAGCCAGTGGTGAATATGACACTGACTTCATCAATATTACGTTATGGGAAGGGATTGCTAAGAGCGTCGTTGAATATTGTGGTAAAGGTGCTATCATCGGTGTTAAAGGACGTTTGGTTCATAAAACATATGAAATTCCTAATCATAAATCATTACGTGCAGTAGAGGTGGTTGCAGAAAAAGTATCATTTATCCAGACTCGAACTGGTGATCAAAGAAGCGAATTAGAGAATCAGGAAGTACAAATTGAAGAAATAGCTATGTAAATTAAATGAAGCTAAAAAAGTCGTTACTAATGTAGTAGCGGCTTTTTTTATAAAAGTAAGTTAGTTTGAAAAACATAAAAAGAAGTTATTTAAAACGGCTTGAACTTCAAAGCATTATCTGTCAAAATATTAAGATAGAGTTTAATGAAAAGCGGTGACATGATGATTATTACAACAGCATTTGATGAAACAGAAGAATTGATTATAAAGGCGAAAGAGTTGTCTGAATCTTTGCAAGTTCCATATATGGCACGAAATAAAAAAACCGTTAAATATCTACTTGAGCATGTCGATCCTCATATTTTTGTTGTGAATAACCAACGTGGACTAAGTTATTATGAACAGGGACAAGAGGAAGTCTTCTTTCATCCGAATATGGCGATGCATCGAATTAAGCAAATTAAGAATGGGCAATCGGATAGTTTAATGACGGCTTGTCAGCTTAAAGAAGGAATGACTTTTTTAGATTGCACGTTGGGATTAGCTTCTGATACATTAGTTGCAAATTATATTGTTGGACCTACTGGGAAAGTGATCTCACTTGAGAAAAGCTTCCCTCTATCTGTTTTAGTAAGGGAAGGATTACAGTATTATGCCACTAATGAAAAGCTGGAGTGGAAAGCAATAATTGATCAAGTATCCATTATTAATACTGATAATTTGGATTATTTAAAACAATGTCCAGATGAGTCAGTGGATGTTGTTTACTTTGATTTTATGTTTAATCAATCAGTAGAAAGTTCACATGGTATTAAAATAATTAAGCCAATTGTATCATATGATGTGATGACGGAAGAACATGTTCAAGAGGCATTAAGGGTAGCTAAAGAGCGTGTCGTTGTTAAATCGAGTTATGGGAATCATCAGCTAGGGAAGCTTGGTTTTCAAATAGATCGTCAAAATCAAAAACGTCATTTCTTCTATGGAGTTATTGAAAAATCTTACAAATAGGTTCATTAAGTGTGCATCGTTTATACTGTTCGGAACGTAGAAGTCAATAAGATTGAATGAGTGAGGAAAGAACATTATGATTTCATTGATTGTTGCCTTTGACCGTCATCAATTGATTGGGTCAAAAAATCGATTGCCTTGGCATTATAAAGAAGACCTTGCTTATTTTAAGCAAACAACGATGGGGCATGATATCCTGATGGGACGTCAAACGTTTGAATCCATTTTATCGTATCAAAATAAGCCGTTACCAAATCGACATCATTATGTTTTAACAACTACAACGAACTATGATTATGAAGAGGTAACGGTACTTGCGAATTGGAAAACGATAATACAGAATTATCCAAAAGAAAAAGAGTTATTTATCATTGGGGGACGTTCGGTTTATGAACAGATATTACCTTATGCTGATCGCTTATATATCACACATATTGATCAAGTATTTGAAGGAGATACCTATTTTCCAACGATTGATTGGAACGAATGGGTGTGTATGAAAGAGTACTTAAGTGGTGAATTACGATTTGCTGTTTATGAAAGGATGAGTTAAGTTGTTAAAATTTTTATGGATTGTATTAGGAATTTTATTAGTTATTATTGTGTTAGCTATTATTGTTGTTTTATGTGTGAACGCTCGTGTTCAACAATTAAAAGATGAAAAATATTCTGCACAGGAGCGTTTTTCATTTATTAGTTGGGTTGTTTCATGGGCGATTCCAGTACTATTTAATGTAAAAGTGAATGCTAAAGGATTAGAAAAGTTAGACCAAGTTAAGCATGGAGTTATTTATGCAAATCACCAAAGTAATATAGATATTGTCGCAATGTTAAAAGCGATTAAAAAACCACATGGCTATGTCGCGAAAAAAGAGTTAGATAATATTTTCTTATTAAGTGATTCAATGCGTTTAATTCAATGTCAATTCATGGATCGTACAGATGTTAGACAATCAGTTAGAGTCATTTCTGCAGCGGCGAAAAGTGTTAAGGAAGGACATTTAATGGTTATTTTCCCTGAAGGGACACGTATGGTTCAGGCTGAAGTTGGTAGTTTTAAAGCAGGAAGTTTTAAATTAGCTCAAAAAGCAAAGGCGGATATTGTGCCAGTAACCATTTATAATAGTTATGAAGTATCTAAACGTTGGCCACGTCGTACAGTAATTAATATGGAAATTCATGATCCAATTCCATACGAAGCATATGAATCATTGTCGACGAATGAAATTTGTGAACAAGTTGAAGTAATTATTAAAGAGCCAATGAAGGCATAAAAAAAAGACTGTTTTGATTTTCAAAACAGTCTTTTTTTGTCAGAAAAATACATAAATAGGTATAAAAAAATGTTTTATTCAAAAAATATAAATATCTTTTATGATGGAGGATATAAAAATCGTGGAACCTCGACAAGAGAAGGAGTCATTGCAAGCAGTGGTTAAAATAGAAGAATGGCTTTTTCTTATCTTACTTGGAATGATTCCAGTCATCAATTTAATTGCCTTTCTTTACTTGAGCTTTAGTCGAAAGATTAATGTTAACAAGCGTAATTTTGCAAGAGCTGTCTTAATTTACTTAATCATTATCTTAATCTTAGTGATTTTGACAACTATTTTGTTATAAAAGGAGTCATCGACATGAAAAAAAATCGTTCTGTTCAAAGTAATCAGGATTATCCGAGTGCTTTTTCTCACGCTTGGCAAAATGAGATAAATCGCTGCATGTTTGGAAATTTATTAACTCCATTTGAATATGGAAATGAATTTGGGTCAGAATTGATATTTAATGATTTATCTATGACATCAGATGAAGAAAAAAAGAATAGTAAAAAATAAAACTGTGAAGGAAATACCTTTACAGTTTTTGTTCCTTAAGACGAAGTAAAACGCTTACTGGAGTTGAAAATAAAAACCACCCGTCAAACGGGTGGTTTTCACTAGGGCTATAAGCCCTTGTTACCGGCTAGCGTCTCAAGGCGCTAGCTTTCACTTTGTTCAAGCTACTTGCCTTTGCCGCTTTTGCTTACTACTAAAGGAGTTTTCGTATGGCTAGCTACCCTTTAAAAGGGTCTTCATATTCTTTTACACTTAATTTATCCATGGCTATATCATGGCTTTCTTGTTCCTGTCTATATTTCTTAATCGTTGCTTCATTTAATCCAACTGTACTTACGTAATATCCTTCGGCCCAAAAGTGTCTATTTCCAAATTTATATTTTAAATTTGCATGTTTATCAAAAATCATCAATGCACTTTTCCCCTTCAAATATCCCATGAAACTTGAGACACTCATTTTTGGTGGGATACTTACTAACATATGGACATGATCTGGCATCAGATGTCCTTCTATTATTTCTACTCCTTTGTAGGCACATAATTGTTTTAATATATCTCTTATACTGGTTTTATATTGATTATAAATTATTTTTCGTCTATACTTAGGAGTAAACACAATGTGATACTTACACATCCACTTTGTGTGAGATAAACTATTTGCCTTATTGGCCATAAAAATCACCTTTCTCTTCTAAAATAGTAGCCTGAACAACTCTATTATAGGAAGAAAGGTGATTTTTTAGTGGTATAACCCTTATTTCCCACCCGCATAGCAGGTGGTTTTATGTTTCGCACGCTTCGCGAGCTCAACAGGCTAAAGCCTTTAATAAAAAGTGATAATCGCTCGATTATCACTTCTAAATGGAAGATATGTTCGTTTATCGATAAAGACTTACTACATTTGTGGCGTAAGATCTTGGCTTACGATGTTGATTGATGAATAAATCTTTAACAATGGTTGACTGATAGACGATTCTCACATGATTTCCAAGACATTTAATATTATGTTGGTTGAAGTAGTCAATAATTCGTGATTCAAGGGTCATATTTGAAATTTGAGAGAAGATATTTTTCATCGTATCTAAATCAATTTGTTGATCATAAAGAAAAAGATAGATGACTGTTTCTTTATTTTCGCATAAAATTTTGTGTTGTCGAAACATGTTTTCACCTCAGTTTGTTAAGGTTATATTTCTATTTTTCCACGAGCCAGTCTAAGTATTCAATAAAACAAATTTTTTAGCATATATTTTATTGAAGCAGTTTCAAGAGGAATAACTTTAGGGTATAATTTAAGGGGATTTTATTCTGTGTAAAGAAATAGGTGATAATAATGAGAATGGTAGATTTAATTTCTAAGAAGAGACATAATATTGAGTTAACAACCGCTGAAATTGAATGGATTATTAATGGATATACAAACAAAGAGATTCCGGATTATCAGATGTCAGCTTTATTAATGGCTATTGTTTTTAATGATATGACGAAAGCAGAACGTTTAGCATTAACTCAAGCAATGGTTAATAGTGGAGATGTTGTTGATTTATCAGCTATTGAAGGAGTTAAAGTTGATAAACATTCAACAGGAGGTGTTGGAGATAAAACGTCTTTAATCTTAGGTCCTCTTGTTGCATCAATGGGCGTACCTGTTGCGAAAATGAGTGGTCGTGGTTTAGGTCATACTGGTGGGACACTTGATAAACTTGAATCAATCTCAGGAATGAAAATTGAAATTGAGATGGATCAGTTTATTCAGCAAGTCAATGATATTAAGTTAGCGATTATTGGTCAAACAGGAAATTTAGCCCCAGCTGATAAATATTTATATGCTCTTCGTGATGTAACTGGAACTGTTGAGTCAATTCCTTTAATTGCTTCTTCAATTATGAGTAAGAAAATTGCAGCGGGTGCAGATGCGATTGTCTTAGATGTTAAGTTTGGAGCAGGGGCCTTCATGAAAACATTAGATGATGCAAAAGAATTAGCCACTGCAATGGTTGAAATTGGACGTGATGCAGGTCGTGAAACAGTTGCCTTTTTAACAGATATGAATCAACCATTAGGATTTGCCATTGGAAATGCCCTTGAAGTTAAAGAGGCGATTGAGACCTTAAGTGGAAATGGTCCTAAAGACTTAGAAGAGCTTGTTTTACAATTAGCCAGTCACATGGTTGTGTTAGCCAAAAAAGCTGCTAATACTGAGCAAGCTTATGCGCAACTAAAAGAAAAATTACAAAATGGTGAAGCTTTACAAAAGTTTAAAGAGTTTGTTGCGGCACAAGGTGGAGATACTTCTCAAATTGAAAATCCTGAATTATTACCAACGGCGTCTTCTGTTATCCCAGTCACTGCAACAGAAGCTGGATATGTTGAGAAGATTGACGCATTGTCAATTGGAATTGCTGCTATGAAATTAGGAGCAGGTCGTGCGACAAAAGAAGATACCATTGATATGGGTGTTGGTGTAGTATTAAATAAAAAAGTTGGGGAAGCCATCAATCAAGGTGATGTCTTAGCTTATGTTCATACAAATCAAGCAGATTCCCAAGAAGCTATTGAATACATTAAAAAAGCTTATGAGATTTCTTCATCTTCAGTTTGTTCACCTACTTTAATTTATGATATTATTGCCTAGGTTAATCTAATTTTAGTTTGACAAAATAGGTGTGTTTATTTTTGTTTTTTTCATCTCGTTTTAAAGGAGTCGAAAGCTTATCGACTCCTTTTTCTATTTAATTCAGTTATTCAACGGACTTAAACAAATTGAGTGAGTGTTCCTCGTTTTTCTATTTTATCCGCTAATCTCTT
Organism: Turicibacter sp. GALT-G1; assembly: GCF_025594995.1. NCBI lineage: Bacteria > Bacillati > Bacillota > Erysipelotrichia > Erysipelotrichales > Turicibacteraceae > Turicibacter > Turicibacter sp. GALT-G1. Next base: position 41,780 of record NZ_JAMQUS010000044.1, on the reverse strand, counting down.
CATAAGTTACAAAATAAAAATTAGCGGCCTTCCTAGAGACACTGCATATTTTAATTCCTCTTTTCATACATGTGTAGTAACGCTGCAGGTAGAAAAAGAGGTGCAAAAATGAAAATAAGAAAAGTGTTAATTAGTCTAGTTACATGTTTTATCGTTAGTTGTTTTATTCATGTGACCATCGTTCAAGCTGATGACTTAGTGACGGATGGAAAAGCAGCCATTCTAATCGAAGCGGAAACCGGAGAAATTTTGTACGAAAAAAATTCACATGAACAACTTGCTCCAGCTAGTATGACGAAAATGATGTCAATGTACTTAATTCTTGAAGCAATTAATAATGGATCAATGCAATGGGATGAAGTGATTCGCGTAAGTGAACATGCAGCGAGTTTAGGTGGATCACAAATCTATTTAAAACCAGGTGAAGAAATGCAAGTGCGGGATTTGTTTAAAAGTATTGCTATTGCTTCAGCTAATGATGCAGTGACTGCGCTAGCGGAACGTGTAGCGGGTACGGAAGAAGCCTTTGTAGAAAAAATGAATGCAAAGGCCAAAGAGTTAGGAATGAATGATACAGTCTTTAAAAATCCAACAGGATTAACAGAAGAAGGCCATTTGACAACTCCTTATGATATGTCGATTATTGGTCGTCATTTAGTACAAGATTATCCTGAAATTATAGAATTCTCTGGACTTTATGAAGATTATATTCGTCAAGATACAGAATCACCATTTTGGCTTGTTAATACGAATAAGCTTCTAAAATATGTAGATGGTGTAGATGGCCTAAAAACAGGATACACGCAAGAAGCAGGTTACTGTTTGACGGCGACAGCGAACCGTGGAGAGATGCGCGTTATTGCTGTTGTAATGGGGGCAAGTAAATCCGATATTCGTAATCAAGAGGTGACTCGCCTAATTGAGTATGCTTATGGACAATATGAACTTGTACAAAAACTTGAAGGCCAAAAAGTTGTTTCAAATGGTTATAATATGCTGGCTAAAAATCGTAGTTTTGAAATTGTTACATCTGAACCAGTAACAGTGCTTAAAAAGAAAACAGATGCTGAACAAGAATCAAAATATGATTTAAGTTTAAATGAAGAAATTAAATTACCGATTCAACCGGGTGACCAAGTTGGAATATTAACTTACTACTACAACGGAAAAGCATATAAGGAAATTCCACTAACCGTTAAAGAACCAGTAGAGAAAAATAGTTTTATTGGACTTTTAGGATATATAGTGTCACAAATCTTATTCGGGGAAAATGCATAACATGTTTTATGCATTTTCCTCTTTTTTTTTAATTTTAAGACAAATAGAGTCGTGATTTTAATCTTTCTTTATTTACGTATAAAAAAATAAAAACACTATAATTGTCGAAAATGACATATAAACTCAAACTTTCATTTAAAATGAAATCAATCTGACACGGGAAGGGGATTATTATGAGTATAACTGTCTCACTTTATGTTGAAAATCAAGTGTTATATGTGAATTTAAATGGAGAGTTAGATCATCATACATCTGATCAATTACGTAGCCGACTTAATACTGTGATGAGTGAATCACAGATTAAACATATCGTTTTTAACCTTAAACATTTGGACTTTATGGATAGTTCAGGAATTGGGATTATTTTAGGACGATATAATCAATTAAAAGCTGTCAATGGATCGGTCATGGTTATTGGTATGAAACCATTAGTCGCGAAAGTGTTTGAATTATCAGGACTTTCACAAATTATTAAAGTAATTAATGATGACTCGCATCTCGAGTCTGTAATTAGGGGGATTGCATAATATGAATAATGAAATGCATTTACAATTTCCTGCAAAAAGTATTAATGAAAGTTTTGCAAGACTTGTCATTATTGGCTTTATTGCACCGCTTGATCCAAATGCACAAGAATTAAATGAAATTAAAACGATTGTCTCAGAAGGCGTTACGAATGCCATTATTCATGGCTATGAAGATAATGAAAATGGAATCATCGATATGAAAGCAAGTCTTGAGGGACGACGCTTGCGTGTGACAATCCAAGATTTTGGAAAAGGGATTGAAAATATCGAATTAGCTAAACAGCCTCTTTATACAACGAAACAAGAAGAGGAACGTAGTGGACTTGGATTTATGATCATGGAGTCATTTAGTGATCAATTTGAAGTTAAATCAGTTCTAGGAATAGGAACAACCATTTCATTTGAAAAAGAATTTTTACCAGTAGATTCATCAACGAAGTAACATGACAAACATGATACTTAAATGACAAGGCATGAGGGATGGTTAGATGAATAAAAAAGAAATTCAAGAGCTGATTAAAAAGGCTCAAAGTGGTGATGAAGAAGCAAAGTTAATATTAGTTAAGAATCATATGGATTTAGTTTGGTCGGTTGTTCATAAATTTGGTCATTTAGAAGTTGAGAAAGATGATTTATTTCAAATTGGATGTATGGGCTTATTAAAGGCAATTATTCAGTTCGATGCTTCTTATGATACGACATTATCTACTTATGCGATTCCTCTAATTATTGGAGAAATTAAAGCCTTTATTCGTGAACAGAGTCCGATTAAGATTAGCCGTAGCATTAAAAGTAATATTCATAAAATTCAAGAAGTCAAAGATCAATTAAATAAGTCATTAGAACGAGAGCCTACGATTAAAGAACTCGCAGAAGCAACAGAATTAACAGAAGAGCAAATCATTTTGGCATTAAATGCTCCAATGAATGTGGCTTCTTTAGATAATTATGAAAAAGAAGATATGCCACTGATTGAGCGAATTCCAAATCATCAAGAAGGGATGCAACTTGAGCAAAAGATTGTGTTAAAACAATTAGTCTCAAGTTTAGATCCAATCGAGAAAATGCTAATTTATTTACGCTTTGATTTAGGATATACGCAATCTGAAGTGGCAAAACGCTTAGAAATTAATCAAGTAGCTGTTTCTCGTTTGGAGAAGAAGATTCTAAAGGAATTAAAAGAAAAAATGACGACCTAAAAAGAGCGTGTCTCAAAATGACTGAAGTTTTATAGTCATAGAGCGATACGCTCTTTTTTTGTTTTTATTCGTATATACCTGTCATCAATGTTAATTTTAAGTTTATCTATTATTGTCACGCATGACCAAAAGAAGGTGTCTATGTTTCAAAAAATGAGTTTGTTTGATTATTTTTTGATTGTTATCGAATGATAACAATCTTTTTTTATTATTTTATTAATTATTTATATGAAATGTTAATTTATAAGGAAATTTGAGTGACTAGCTAATAATTTCTAGAAAAAAAGTTATATTAAAGTGTAGAGTTCATTTTTGAGGAGTGGTGACAAGACGTGAAAACGAAAAAATATGAAGAAGTCATAAAAAATCATGAAGTAAAACCCAATTATGTGAAAAATGCTGCTGTTTCATTTTTCTTTGGTGGCCTAATCTGCTTGGGTGGTCAATTGCTGATCGAAATGTATATTCATTGGTTTGGGTTTGTTCGAGAGACTGCTAGTACACTTGCGTTAGTCACTGTTATTTTAATTACAACTATCTTAACCGGTTTAGGTGTTTATGATGAGTTTGGCCAAATTGCAAAAGCAGGAGCTTTCGTGCCAATCAGTGGATTTGCGAACTCATTAACTTCAGCGGCGTTAGAAAGTAGAAGTGAAGGAGTGGTCCTTGGAATTGCAACGAACCTCTTTAAGCTAGCAGGGGCTGTTATTGTGTTTGCTGTTGTTTCTGCTTATGTGTTTGGAATTATTCGCTATTGTTTAGTAGAGTTTAATATTTTCCCTCAACTTAAAGAGTTTGAGGAGATGATGAGGGTAGTGGGGCTTCTAATTATCCGATGATGATTAATCAATGAATTTCATAAGAAAAGGATGGTAGCGATGAAAGTTGGAAGTCAATCATGGAAATTTAATAATAACGTCTATTTACTAGAGACGGCAACGGCAGTTGGTCCATTAGAGTCACAGGGACCATTAAAAGATGATTTTGATATTTTATACGATGAACCTTACTGTGGTCAAAAATCATGGGAACAAGCGGAATCACAATTAATGAGAAGTGCTATTCAAAAAGTCATTAATAAAGCAAAAATTAAAGAAAGTGATATATCTGTTTCATTTGCTGGAGATCTTGTGAATCAAATTGTTCCAACACACTATGTCTTTAGAGAAACGAATATTCCGTTTTTTGGGATTTATGGAGCGTGTTCAACATCAATGGAGTCTTTATTATTAAGTTCCATTTTTGTTGATAGTGATAATGCTAAAATTGCATTAGCAGCAACAAGTAGCCATAATTCATCAGCAGAGCGTCAGTATCGTAATCCAACAGAATACGGTGGCCCTAAACCGGATACAGCTCAGTATACCGTAACTGGTTCAGGTGTTGCGTTAGTAAGTCATAAAAAAACTAAAATTCGTATTGAATCTGGAACCGTTGGAATTATCGTTGATGCTGCACAAAATGACGCAAATGATATGGGATCAGCGATGGCACCAGCCGCGGCTCAAACCATCAAACAACATTTTCAAGATTTAGGACTTCAACCTTCTTATTATGACCTCATTTTAACAGGTGATTTAGCAACGTGTGGAAGCCCAATTCTAATTGATATATTAAAAGGTGAAGGATACGACATTAGTCAACAACATAATGATTGCGGAAAGTTAATTTTCTCTGAAGACCAACCCGTATTTGCTGGTGGTAGCGGTTGTGGCTGCTGTGCGGTTGTAACTTATGGGCATATTAAAAAATTATTAGAAGAGAAAAAACTAAAACGTGTATTAGTTGTTGCAACTGGTGCTTTATTAAATCCAATAATTTTACAGCAAAAAGAAACAATTCCATGTATTGCACATGCTGTTGCTTTATGTGCTGCAGATTAAGTAAAAGATTAAAGATAATTTTAATAAGAAAGAAGCGATTATAGAGATGATATTTATAAAAGCCTTTATTGTCGGTGGTATTATTTGTGCAATCGGACAATTGATATTAGATTATTTTAAGTTAACGCCGGCACATATTACTTGTGGATTTGTTGTTGTAGGAGCTGCACTTGATGTATTTGGATTATATGATAAATTAATTAAATTTGCTGGAGCTGGAGCTCAGCTTCCAATCATGAGTTTTGGACATTCAGTCATTCACGGTGCCATGGAAAAATCAGAACAGTTAGGTTTTATTGGAATCGGGATGGGAATGTTCGATTTAACAGCCGCCGGAATTACAGCCGCCATTTTATTTGCATTTATAGTTGCCTTGATTTTCAAACCAAAAGGATGAGAGATAAAGGACAGATTTATCAAGGGAAAGGTGGGATAATATGGCCTACGATCCATATGTACCAGTCGAGAAAAATATCGATGAGACTCAAAAGATATTAGAAGACAAGTTAGGCTTCGGAAAAAGTTTTGATGTTGGTCAGCGTGAGATTGTCGTAATGGAACGTCGCATTCAGCTGTATTATATAACAGGGTTAGTTGATTCAGAACTAGTTGTAGATTTAATGACGCAGTTATTGTTATTAAATAGTTTACCACATCCAAACGATGACGTTTTTCAAACGATTCATAATCGACTTGTTCACCAGCAAGTCACGGTTACAGATAAAGTCAATGATATTTGTACCTCTGTTTTAAGTGGATTAGTTGCGATTATAGTTGATAAAGAAACTCAAGCTTTTGTTGTCGATGTTCGTAGCTACCCAGGACGTGGTCCTTCAGAACCAGATACAGAAAAAACAGTTCGTGGATCAAGAGATGGTTATACAGAAAATATTATTGTCAATACGGCTCTGACGCGTCGCCGTATTCGAACAGGAAAACTTCGAAATATTATTTTGAAGGTTGGCGACCAATCGAAAACAGATGTTGTTTTAATGTATATTGAAGATATTGCAGATCAAAGCATGGTTGATGAGGTAAAACATCGTATTGAGCAAGTTAAAGTTGATGGATTAACGATGACTGATAAAGAATTAGAAGAATTTATTACTGGTCAAGTCTATAATCCTTATCCTCTTGTACGATATACGGAGCGTCCAGATGTTGTAGCTGCTCATTTATATCAAGGAATGATTGCCATTATTGTTGATACGTCACCAAGTGTTATGATTGGACCCGTGACTTTGTTCGATCACTTAACAAGTGTGGAGGAGTATCGTCAAACTCCTGCTGTGGGAACCTTCTTACGCCTTATTCGTTATGCTGGGATTATTGTATCAGTCTTCCTAATGCCAACATGGCTATTATTCGTGCTTCATCCAGAATATTTACCTGATTTTCTGAATTTTATAGGACCACAAGAAGAAGGCAATATCCCAATTGTTCTTCAAGTTATATCAGGTGAAATTGGAATGGAGTTTTTACGTCTAGCCTCTATACATACGCCAACGGCTATTTCCTCAGCTCTTGGGATCGTATCTGCGATTTTAATTGGTCAAGTGGCTGTTGATGTAGGATTATTTGGACCAGAAATTTTATTCTATGTAGCTATTGGAGCTTTAGGTGCTTTTGTTACACCAAGTTATGAGCTAGGACTAGCTAATAAAATGTTTAAATTATTTATTATTGTCGGAACAGCACTTTTAGGATTATGGGGGTACATTGGAACGATTGTTGTTGGATTAATTTTCTTAGCAACAATGAAAAGTTTCGGTAAGCCATATTTATACCCACTGATTCCATTTAACTTTAAAGCTTTATTAAAAAGTGTCATTCGTTATCCAATTCCTTATCGATATAATACGCATAAAAGGCAAGAACAACAAAAATCACAACCTGAATAAAAGAGGAAAGTTCCTAATCACTCATGATTGTATGATAGTGAAGGAACTTTTTTTCAATTCTTTAGCTTATTGAGATAAATAGAGAAGTTAGGGATATCATGAACTAAACATCAATAAAAGGAAGTATGTTTTTTTCTTAGACTTATTGTACAAATGTTAAAAATTCGCTACAATTAAGAAATGTTATTAAGTAGGAAGTAGGTGGGTTATGAGTTATGAAGTACGAATTGATGCGTTTGAAGGGCCACTTGATTTACTTTTACACTTATTAAAAGAAGCCAAAGTAAATATTTATGATATTAAAATTGCCGAGATTACGCAGCAGTACTTAGATTATATTCATGCCATGGAAGATTTGAAGCTTGAGATTGCGTCAGAATATTTAGTAATGGCCGCAACTTTAATTGAGATAAAGAGTAAGAGCTTATTACCGAAACAGGTCGTTGAAATAGAAGATGAATATGAAGAGGATTCAAGAGAAGCTTTGATTCAACGATTAGTTGAATATCAACAGTATAAAGAAGTGACGAAAGAGTTACGAGAGTTAGAAGAAGAACGTGGACAGTTCTTTACGAAACCACCGATTGATTTTTCTGATTATATTGATCAAGAAGCTAAGCTTCCACAAAACCTTCAAGTAGAACAATTAATTTCAGCTTTTGAGAAATTACTACGTCGTCATAAATTAGCCAAACCATTGAAGACAAGAATTGTACCACAAAATATTTCCGTAGAAGAACGAATGCGATCATTAGGTCAACAGTTAAAATATAAGAAACGCGTTGCATTTATAAGTTTGTTTGATCGTTTTGATAAAGAATATATCGTTGTAACCTTTTTAGCACTACTTGAACTGGTAAAAGGAAATCAAATCAGTATTTCTCAACAAAATTATTATGAGGATATTTATATTTCTAGTTTAGAAGGTGATGAAATTGTTTAAACAAGAACGTTTAGGTATTTTAGAAGGGTTATTATTTGCTGTTGGTGATGAAGGGATTAGTACACAGCAATTAGAATACGTTTTAGAAGTAAATGAAGTTGAAATTAAATCATTATTGATTGAATTAAGAGAACGATATGCAAGTATTAGTAGTGGAATTGATATTATTGAAGTTGCAGGTGTCTATAAAATGACAACTAAAAAAGATCATGCAATTTATTTAAAACGTTTAATTCAAAACCCAAATCAACGTGGATTATCGAATGCGGCACTTGAGGTTCTAGCGATTATTGCCTATCGTCAACCAATTACCCGTCATGAAATTGAAAATATTCGTGGGGCAAGTAGTGATAATGTTCTAAGAAAGCTTTTAACGTTCTCTCTTATTGAAGAAGCGGGACGTTTGGAAGGACCAGGACGTCCTATTTTATTTAGAACGACGGACGATTTCTTAGATTACTTTGGTATTAAGACATTAGAGGAATTGCCAGAGTTACCATTTGTTACACCAGACTTTAATTTAGATGAAGAATCAGACTTATTTAGTTTCTCTGAGGAAGAGTAAATACTCATTATCATTTTGTACATACTAAAAAGGTATCCTATTTTAAGTACAGGAGGTTTTAGTATGCCAAAAGATCCGAAAAGTAAAAAAGTATCTAAAGCTAAAGCTGCTAAAAATACAGTAGATGTAGAAATTGCAGCTGAAGTGGTTGATGATTCAAAACCAAAACTTAAAAAAGGTAAAAAACCGAAAAAAACATATAATTAAGCATTGAGAGCTAAAGCTACCTTATCAATAGATGGGGTAGCTTTTTTTGTTAAAAGTCGTATACAAATCGTGTAGATGTTTAAAAATCTGTCATAACAGGTGTTTTTATTCACTGATATTTTATGGACATGCATCATACAGTTGTAATAGTTACAGGACTGAGGTGAGCAGAAAATGAAAAAAATTAAAATACTATTGACTATTGCGATATTCGTTGTCTTATTAGCGAACGATTCGAACGGGGTATCGGCAATGGAGATTAGTTCGCAATGTGGGATTCTGATGGAACAATCGACAGGGCGTGTGTTATATGAAAAGTGTCCAGATGATCAAATGTATATTGCAAGTATTACGAAAATCTTAACAACCATTGTTGCGATTGAAAATGCAAATCTGGATGAATGGGTAGAAATATCTGATAATGTCACACGCCAAGTGGGTTCAGCTTTGTATTTAACGTTAGGCGATCAAGTGAAACTAATTGATTTACTATATGGTCTCATGCTTCGATCTGGGAATGATGCCGCAATGGCAATTGCGGAATTTGTTGGGGGCGATGAAGCAAGTTTTGTTAAGATGATGAACGACAAGGCAAAAGAAATCGGAATGACAAATAGTGTATTCCAAAACCCTTCCGGGTTAGATGAGACCACTTATAATTTATCGACGGCTAGAGATATGGCACTCATCATGCAATATGCGATGAATAATCCAATTTTTAGAGAAATTACAGGAACAGAAACACATAAGGCAACTACTAAAAATGGGATGACTTATGTTTGGCATAATAAACATAAATTGGTAACTGGTTATTATGAGTATGCCATTGGGGGAAAAACAGGGTTTACCAAACAAGCTAGACGAACGCTTGTGACATCTGCACGTAAAGATGATATGGAATTAGTTGTAGTAACATTAAAAGCAGGCGATGATTGGAACGATCATATGAATTTATTTAATTATGGATTTGATAATTATCAGGTACAGACCATTATTGAACCAGGGGAAATTCAAGTCTCGAATCAAACATTAAGTGATAAGTTATATGTTGAAAAAATGGTCAATGTGATTGTTAAAAAAGATGGAAGTGAAAAAGTGACAACTAATTTATCATTATATAAAAAAGCAAAGGACAATGAAGTTGGGGTACTGCAAGTTTTAATTAATGGAGAAATTCAACAAGAGATTCCTGTTTATAAGGCTATTACACCAAAAGTTGAAAGCCAATCTTGGTTTGATAAATTAATGAATTGGTTTACAGGGGCGGTGAGCTTCTAATGATACATAAAATATGGATGGGACTTTTTACAGTCGGTATTATCTATAGTTTTTTTTATGGAACAACAAGTGAAGTCAATAACGCGATTTTATCTGGAGCACAAGAAGCTATTAATTTAGTCATTTACCTAGCAGGGATTATGGTGTTTTGGACGGGCGTGTTACAAGTGGCTAATCATTCGAAGATGCTTGATGTCCTTTGCAAGGTATTGGCTCCAGTGACACGCTTTTTATATCCAAAACTTCGAGCGGATCATCCAGCTTTAAAATATTTAACGACAAATATGGTAAGTAATTTATTAGGATTAGGAAGTGCCGCCACGCCAACAGGTCTTAAAGCAATGAAAGAATTACAAGCGACCAATCCCGATCCAAGCAAACCTAGTTTTGAAATGTATACACTTCTTGTCATGAATACAGCAGGATTTACAATTATTCCAACTACTATCATTGGGGTGAGGCATATGTATCATTCAACTAATCCGAGTGAAGTGTTTTTACCTATTCTATTTGCTTCAGGAATCACGACGATTGGTGGGCTAATCATTCATAACATTTATAGTCGAATGAAACGAATTCCTTCGTCTGGTGATAAAACGATTGCTAAGCGCTATGAAAGAAGGTGATGCGGTGGGAGCGATTAGTGTCTATGTTTTACCTGTATTTTTACTTTCTGTTTTCATGATGGCGTTTGTTAATAAAACAAATGCGTTTGATCACTTCGTTGAAGGGGCTAAAGAGGGGATGAGAACGACAGTATCTCTCGTTCCGAATATTGTTGGAATGATTGTAGCGATTAAAGTGTTTCTTGCCTCAGGGATTGTTGATGCCATTGCACAGTTTCTAAATCCTGTCTTAACAGCGATTCATGTGGATGCTCATGTGTTACCTCTTATGATTCTTAGGCCACTTTCAGGATCAGCTGCTTTAAGTGTAACAACGGATTTAATCTCTATTTATGGTCCAGATTCAACAGTTGGTCGTTTAGCTTCAATCATGCAAGGAAGTACAGATACAACGATTTATATTATTACGGTTTATTTCGCTGCAGTGGGACTAAGTGAAATGAAACATGCCCTTAAACTAGGGTTAACAGCTGATTTAATCGGATTTTTTGCTGCTATTTTAGCAGTCTCACTTTTCTTTTAAGAGTTAAATCACATATGAAATAACACCTCGATTGGATTAAACATTGATTTTTACTTATAATAAAGGTAAAATGATGGTTAAATACAAATTCTTGTCGAATTTAGTATCATCTCTGATTGGAGGATTTTTTACATGGAACGATTACAGAAAGTTATTGCCCATGCTGGAGTTGCATCACGTCGTAAGGCAGAGCAACTAATCTTAGAAGGAAAAGTAACTGTTAATGATAAAGTAGTTCGCGAATTAGGTGTTAAAGTAACTGGAAAGGAAAAAATCGAAGTAGAAGGCATCCCGCTACAACGTGAGAAAAAAGTTTACTATGTTTTACATAAACCACGTGGATTTGTAAGTACGGTATCAGATGAGAAGAATCGTCGTACGGTTGTAGACTTCTTCCAAGATAAAGTATCAGAACGTGTTTATCCGGTTGGTCGTTTAGATTACGATACAGCAGGTGTTTTATTAATGACTAATGATGGTGATTTTGCAAATAAAATGATGCATCCAAGTGGAGAAATCGATAAAGTTTATTTAGCACGTGTTAAAGGAATCGTGACACAAGAAAGTTTAAAGCCATTAGCTCGTGGAGTTAAAATTGATGGATATCAAACGAAACCAGCAACAGCTCAATTAGTGTCAGTGGATAAGAAAAATCAATCCTCATTAGTTCGATTAGTGATTCATGAAGGCCGCTACCATCAAGTTAAAAAGATGTTTGATGCAATTGGATTCCCTGTTAAGAAGCTACGTCGTGAGCAATTTGGAAACATTGATGTAGCTGGACTTGCGGCGGGAGAATTCCGTCCATTAACGCCACATGAAGTTAAAACATTAATTTCGATGGCAAATGATAAAAAAGAAAAACCGAAATTACGCTTTACAAAAATGCGTCAATTCTAAAAAAAGAGCGATTAGTGATCACTAATCGCTCTTTTTTTGAATAAAACATAAAAAAATCCTACATAATAATGTGTGATTTGGTAATATTAGTTAAAAGGTGAGTCTTGAACTTTGATTGCTTCAGTTGGGCATCCTTCTGCAGCATCAATAACATCAGCTTCTAAGCTAGCTTCAATTGCAACAGTACCAGTGTTGTTATCTCCTGAAAATACGTTTTCTGCGTATCCTTCATCATCATATCCGAATACATCTGGAGCTACAGCACCACATGCACCACAAGCGATGCACTCATCTTTTGAAACAATTGTGAATTTAGCCATTGTTTTGTCCCCCTTCACAGGAATGATAGTTTGATATCGTATAATTCAGTTGAATTACATGACTTATTATAAACTAAAAAGACAAAAAAATTCAAATTTAATACTCTAAATAAAATAAAATTATGATATAATTACCTAGTCTTATTTGTTTTTTTTACAAAATAGTAAATAAATCGATATTAAATGTCGGTGCATGATATAAAAATTGTTTAGGAAAAAGGAGTGTGAGTGAGGTGGAACAAAAGGCGGATTATGCTGAATTACGAAGATTGTACTTTAGTCATCCTGAAAAAGATAAAACGCCATCTCATTCGATTGAATCTAACTTTGAATCAGAATTAGATGAACCACTTGAAACGCCTTCTTCTCGTCTACATGAGGTGATGACATCAACTCTAGATGCGAATGAGATGTTTTCATCGATTGGTCAAGATGAGGTAAATGAATTTACGACGCAATTAAGTCAACGTTCAAATGACATTATTCATGCGTTACACGATAAATATGGAGCCCGTACCTATTCAAAAATTACCCAAATGATTAAAAGTGAAGATTTCAGTGAATGGGAGCAATTAGAACAAGAATTACTTTCTGTTCAAGTTGAGTCATTAGTTGAGGAGTCAAGCGATGCTAAATTAGAACCGTCTGGTTTATCACTGTTTGAAGATTCATTTGAAGAATTAGCACTTGATGCGGACGCAGATTTGGATTATTTAGATGCCCTTGTTCAACATGATTACGGCCGTTTACGAAAGTTACAATCTGATAGTGAATGTATTAGCTCTATTTTTAGTGAAATTATTGAAAATGAGCAAAAATCAAGTTCTAATTATCAAGATGATGTTTTTAATAAAAATATTGAATTAATCTTTAATTCAGATGTTGATTTAGATGATTGTGAGTGGGAAGAATTTGAGCGACCGATGATTCAACCGTTAACAACAGATTTAAATGAAACCATTGATCAATTGAAACAAAATACTCAATCATTAGAGACGGAGAAAGTAATAGCAGTTGAACATAAGCAAGCAAGTTTAGAAGTTTTTTATTCTGAACAAAAGAAAGAACAATTAGCAGTGGACGAAGCAACAATGATGGATGAAGTCGTTACTCAACCTATTAAACACAATAAAGTTAATGCATTAAATATGTATATTTTAATGACAGGAATAGTTGTTTTAGCGATTATAATCTATTTAGTGTTACAATCTAAATAAGTAATTTGATTAAACTAAACAGAATCGAATTTAATTCGATTTTTGTTTAGTTTATTTTTTGTAAATATTATGAATAATTGGGGTGAGAACCCTATTTTGTTGTTGTTTATAAATGAAATAATGTGATAAAATAATTACAGTCGAGGTGATAATATGGTTCGTTCTAAAGTAATTGCAATTGATGGACCAGCAGCAGCAGGAAAAAGCACAATTGCTCAAAAAGTAGCTCAAATGTTAGGGTATGTATACATTGATACAGGTGCGATGTATCGTGCAGTAACGCTAAAAGCATTAAATCAAAATATTGATGTTGAAGATGAAGAAACAATTGCAAAAATGCTTCAAGATACAAGTATTCGTTTAACGAATGATAAAAAAGTATTCTTAGATGGAGAAGATGTGACGGATGCAATTCGACAACCGATTGTATCACAAAATGTTTCAGCCGTTTCAGCTCATAAATTTGTTCGTGATGAATTAAAACGTCGTCAAATTGAGTATGCTAAAACAGATAATGTGGTCATGGATGGACGCGATATTGGGACAAACGTATTACCAGATGCAGATTATAAAATCTTTATGACTGCTTCTGTGGAAGTTCGTGCACAACGTCGTTATGATGAAAATTTAAGACGTAACATTCCATGCGATTTAGAAACTTTAAAACAAGAAATTCAAACGCGTGATGAATTAGATTCAACACGTAAACATTCACCATTAATTAAGGCTGAAGATGCGATAGTCGTAGATACTTCAGATTTAACAATTGATGAAGTGATCGATGCAATTATAAATATTGTAAAAGGTGGGGAAAAGTAATGAAACAATTCGATGGTTTCAACCATGAAGAAATGACAATGGGTGACGTATTAGCAATGGAAAACTTTGATTTACCATCAGTAAATGATGTGATCGAAGGTGAAGTTGTTCGTGTAACAAATCAAGAAGTAACTGTTGATATCCATGGGGCAACCGAAGGAACAATTTATTTAAGTGAATTAACATTAGATAAAGTTGATTCAGCTAAAGAAGTTATTAAAGTTGGAGATAAAATCAAAGCGATGATTAAAAAAGTAGACGATGAGCAAATCTTATTATCTCGTCGTGCTTTACTTGAGTATCAACGTTTCCAAGACTTAAAAGTAGCGTTTGAAAAAGGGGAAACATTAGAAGCAAAAGTTGAACGCGCTGTAAAAGGTGGATTAATTGTAAACATCGGAATGGAAGCTTTTTTACCAGCGAATATGATTGACGTTACATATGTTTCTGATTTAGAACAATATGTAGGACAAACCGTTTCAGTACGTATTGTTGAGTTCAATGCTCGTAATAAAAAAATTAAAGTATCTCGCAAAATCGTTGTGGCTGAGCAATTAAAAGCACAACGAGAAGACCAATTCTCAACACTAACAGTTGGAGAAGTGGTTGAAGGGACAGTTGTCCGTATTGAAAAATACGGGGCATTCGTTCGCTTTGGGGCTTTAGAAGGATTAGTACATATTTCTGAGATTTCTCACTTACCAGTAGAAAAAGTTGAAGATGTGTTAGCTGTAAATCAAGCAGTGACAGCTAAGGTGATTAAAATTGAAGGAACAAAACTTCAATTATCAATCAAAGCTATTTTACCAACTCCATTTGAACAATTCGTTTCAGCCCATCAGGTAGGGGATATTGTTGAAGGTGAAGTTGTTCGTTTAATGGATTTTGGAGCATTTGTTGAGGTAGCACCAGGCGTAGAAGGATTAGTTCACCTTTCTGAATTATCTTGGGATCATAAAGTGAAGCTTGAAGATATTGTATCTGAAGGAAAACGTGTATCTGTACGTGTTCTTTCAATTGATAGCCAAAATCAGCGTTTAGCTTTATCAATCAAAAAAGTTGAACAAGATCCATGGGTAGCCTTCGGACATAACGTTGGAGATGTAATTAAAGGTCAAGTGACGAATATCACGGACTTAGGGGCATTTATTAAAGTTGCTCCATATATTGAAGGTTTATGTCATTATACAGAAACTTCATGGAATCCTAATGTGAAATTAGCGTCATTAGTTGCTGTTGGGGATGAAGTTGAAGTGAAAATTATTTCATTAGATGCTAAAAAACATCGCTTAGGATTATCTTTACGTCAAGTAAAATCAAATCCTTGGACAGAAGTAACATTTAAATCTGGAGATGTGATCACTGGGAAAGTAGAATCAGCGAATGATCGTGGTGCTTTCGTGGCAGTTGCTGAAGATGTCGTTGGCTTCTTACCAATGAATCAAATCACTGAAAAACGTATCTCTCGTGTAGAAGATGCGTTATCAATTGGACAAGATGTTGACGTAAAAGTAGTTCGTTTTGAACCAAATAATTTTAAACTAGAATTAAGTATTCGTCGTATTAAAGAAGATGCAGAGCGCGAAGAATTCAATAAATATATGCAACAACAAGAAACAGTAGAAAATGAAACATTAGGGGATTTATTTGGGGACGCTTTAAAAAACTTACTATAATAAATTCCAAGTTTCAGTTATAAAAAGGGGGAATTTCCCCCTTTTTATATTCATGATTGAAAATTTGACTAATGCCGTCAAAAACTACTATAATATTAACGACTTATTTTTGTGTAAAGATGAAAGAAGGTGGCAACATGGTATTACCTGTAGTAGCAATCGTAGGACGTCCAAACGTTGGAAAGTCTACAATTTTTAATCGTATCGTAGGATCACGTGTGTCAATCGTAGAAGATGAGCCAGGGATTACTCGTGACCGTATTTACAGTAGTGGAGAATGGTTAACACGTAAATTCAATGTTATTGATACGGGTGGTATTGAAATTGGTGATGAACCATTTATGAAACAAATTAAGCATCAAGCGGAAATCGCAATGGATGAAGCCGATGTTATCGTATTTGTTACAAATGCTCGTGATGGAATCACGCAAGCGGATCAAGAAGTGGCAAATATGTTATATAAGACAAATAAACCAGTGGTTTTAGTTGTTAATAAAGTCGATGACGTAAACTTCAAGGAGCAAATCTATGAATTCTATTCATTAGGTTTAGGTGATCCAATTGCAACATCAGCCGTTCATGGGATTGGATTTGGGGACATGTTAGATCAAATTGTGTTAAACATGCCTGAGAAAAAAGGAATGGAATATGATGAAGATGTCACAAAATTCTGTTTAATCGGACGTCCAAACGTTGGGAAATCTTCGTTAACAAATGCGCTTCTTGGTGAAGAACGTGTTATTGTTAGTGATATTGCTGGAACAACACGTGATGCAATCGATACAGAGTTCACTAAAGATGGACAAAAATATGTAGTTATCGATACTGCTGGTATGCGTAAGCGTGGTAAAGTATATGAAACAACTGAAAAATATAGTGTTCTTCGTGCCTTAAGTGCTATTGATCGAAGTGATGTTTGTTTAATTGTAATTGATGCCTCTAAAGGGTTAATCGAGCAAGACAAGCGTGTGGCAGGATATGCACATGAAGCTGGAAAAGCAGTTGTGATTGTAGTAAATAAATGGGATGCAATTGAGAAAACTGATAAAACGATGAAAGAATGGGAAGATTTAATTCGTACTGACATGGCGTTCTTAGACTATGCCCCAATTGTCTTCTTATCTGCTTTAACAAAACGTCGTTTACATACTTTATTTGAACCATTAAATTTAGCGGCTGAAAACCATAAGAAACGTGTCGTAACACATGTCTTAAATGATGTCATTATGGATGCAGTGGCAATGAATCCAACGCCAACTCATAATGGACAACGTTTACGTGTTTACTATGCGACACAAGTTTCAACACAACCACCAACATTTGTTATTTTCGTAAATGATCCTGAATTATTACACTTCTCATATAAACGTTATTTAGAGAACTGCTTACGTCAGGCATTTGGATTCGAAGGTACACCAATTCATATCATTGCAAGAAATCGTGATTAATGATAGGTTAATGAGGAGGATTTATAATGGCTAAGAATGTAACAGTAGTGGGTGCTGGGAGTTGGGGAACAGCATTAGCACAAGTTTTATGTGATAATCAAAATAATGTAAAATTATATGACTTAAATCAAGAAATTGTGGATGATATTAATCAAAATCATCGTAATTCACGTTTCTTTGCAGATGTTCAGTTACCAGTTGGACTAGTTGCAACAACAAATTTAACAGAAGCATTAAAAGATGCACAAATAATTTTACTTTCTGTTCCAACGAAAGTGATTCGTGATGTCTTAAAAACGATTAATGAGCAGTTAGATCACGCTGTCATGATTATTAATGCAAGTAAAGGGATTGAACCTGGAACGCATAAGCGTGTATCTGAAATTGTAGCTGAAGAAATTGATCAAACTTACTTAGAGGCGTTTGTTGCCTTATCGGGACCTTCTCATGCTGAAGAAGTGATTGAGCGTGCGCTGACAACCGTTACTTGTGCGGCAACAGTAGCAGATAAAGCAAATGAAATTCAAAAAATGTTTAATAATGAATATTTCCGCGTTTATCGTGTCGATGATTTAATCGGTGTTGAAATTGGTGGGTCAATTAAAAATGTGATTGCACTTGCTGCTGGAATCATTGCGGGACTTGGATATGGAGATAATCCGAAAGCCGCTTTAATCACACGTGGCTTAGTTGAGATTAAACGTCTTGGAGCAGCTGTTGGAGCAAAAGAAGAAACATTCAGTGGTTTAAGTGGTTTAGGCGACTTAATCGTAACATGTACGTCTGTTCATAGCCGAAACTGGCAGGCTGGATATAAAATCGGAAGTGGTTCAAATCTTCAAGAGGCGATCGATAGTATGACGATGGTCGTTGAAGGAGTACGAACTTGTCAAGCGACATATGAAATGGCACAAGCTTTACAGATTGAAATGCCAATTGTTGAAACGGTTTATGAGGTTATTTTCAATAAATTAGATCCACGTGTTGCAATTGCTCAATTAATGACTCGTGAGATGAAACCTGAGTTTTATTAATGATAAAAAACTTTTAGGATTGGACAAAAAATATAAATTATTTGCCTAATAGGTACAAATTACCTCCTGGTGTCATATGTTATATTGAACATGAGACATGAGGAGGTTTTAATTATGTTTGATAATCTTTTTGGACGATTTGGGAAAGATGTAAATGTGAATCAAGCGGATCTTTTTAATATTGCCGACCAAGCTTCTACAATGGATTTGAAAAATGAAGAGCAAGTTCGTGCTTTGATTCAAAGTGTTGGGGCAATGGTAGGACGTAAAGTAGATAAATCAGTTGAAGATCAATTAACAAAAATGATTATTAATGGGGAAGTTCCAACTGATATGAATGAATTATTAAAAATGATGATGTAACCATCATCAATGGTTTTAATTAAGATGGTATTGATTGAGAAAAGAACTTAGCTACGCTAAGTCCTTTTTTTGTTTGAATAAAGTAAAAGATAATCAAGAATATAAAATTCATTAAAAGTTATCATATCTGACACACAGTGATGCATATAATTCGAAGAAAACGCAGGCCTGCAGCCTAATTCACAATCAAATTAGGTTAGAGTGAATCATAAAAATTCATTCAATCGCAGTACAGTAGAAAAGTTTTTAAAAGTTTTATTTAAATTCTCTCATAAAGTAGAGGATAAGCATCATACATTGATATTGACAAATATAAGTGAAAATGGAGGTTTACGATATGGAAACTAATGAACTGATGAGAGACGTCTTTGCCCGCACTAATGGAGAATTCTATTTAGGTGTAGTAGGAGCAGTTCGTACGGGAAAATCTACGTTCATCAAAAAATTCATGGAAACACTTGTTATTCCATTAGTTGAAGATGAAAACGTAAAAAAACGTATGATTGATGAATTACCTCAAAGTGCGAATGGAAAAACAATTATGACAACGGAACCAAAATTCGTTCCAGCACAAGCCGTAAATGTAACGGTTGAAGGAGAAGTATCAGCAAATATTCGCTTAATTGACTGTGTGGGATACGTGATTCCGAGTGCGGTTGGTTATGAAACAGAAGAAGGACCACGCATGGTTAATACACCATGGTATGAAGAACCAATTCCATTTGTTGAAGCCGCAGCAATTGGAACACAAAAAGTGATTGAAGATCACTCACATATTGGAATTGTAATGACAACTGATGGATCGATTGGAAACTTTGATCGTGAGGATTACTTAGAAGCTGAGCAATTAGTTATCGAGCAATTAAAAGCGATTAATAAACCATTTATCGTCATCTTGAATACGACGCATCCAAAAACAGAAGATGTGGCGGAGTTACGTGGACAATTACAAGATGAATATGGGGTTCCAGTTATTCCATTAAGTGTTGAAAATATGACGAAAAAAGATATCTATAGTGTGTTAACTGAAGCATTATATGAATTCCCAGTTTCAGAATTAGATATCAAATTGCCAAGTTGGGTGGATGCTTTAAGTGATGACAACTGGTTAAAAGCTCGTTTCTTAAAATTAATTAATCAAAGTACAAATGAGTTTTATAAGCTTCGTGATATCAACTACTTAGCTGAAGAGTTAAAAGCAGAAGATATCGTTGAAGATTGCTATATTAGTGCCCTTGATGCTGGGGTGGGGTTAGCTGAATTAGAAATTAAAGTTCCTAATCAGTTATACGATCAAATCTTAACTGAATTAGTTGGACCAATTAAAGATAAAGCAGATTTAATGTATTTATTACAAGATTATGCAAATATTAAAAAAGAATACGAACCAATCGCGGGTGCTTTACAAATGGTAAAACAACTTGGATATGGGATTGCCACACCAGCTATTGAAGATATGACTTTAAGTGAGCCAACAGTCGTTAAACAAGGGGCTCGCTATGGCGTACGCTTAAAAGCGATTGCACCATCTATTCATATGATTCGTGTTGATGTTGAATCTGTTTTTGAACCAATTATTGGAACTGAACAACAAAGTAAAGATTTAATCGACTACATCTTAAAAGATGCGGATGAAAATCCATTATCAATTTGGTCAACTGAAGTCTTTGGACGTTGCTTAAGTGACATCGTTCGTGATGGAATTTCTGCTAAACTATATGCAATGCCAGAAAATGCTCGCATGAAACTTCAAGAAACATTAATTAAAATTGTCAACCAAGGTAATGGCGGATTAATTGCGATCATGCTATAATGTATGCGAAAATTCTCTCATCAGCCTGTTGATGAGAGAATTTTTATTATTATTTTGAAAAATTTTGCTTAGTTGTTTAAAGCTTACGGAATTATTACATAATAGGATAAAATAGTGTTATATCAACAAAATATGCAAATAAATGTTTGCAACCCTATAGGGGGTGTGGTAAACTTTTACTTGCAATGAAACATCTTAGGAGGTATTTAAAACTTATGAACCGTTCTCAATTAGTAGATAAAATCGCTGAAAAAGCTGAGTTAACAAAAAAAGATGCAGATAAATTTTTAAGTGCTTATATCGAAACAGTAACTGAAGCGTTACAACAAGATGACAAAGTAGCTTTAGTAGGATTCGGTACATTCGAAGTTCGCGAACGTGCTGCACGTCAAGGACGTAACTTACATACTGGAGAAACTATTGAAATCGAAGCTAGCAAATACCCAGCTTTCAAAGCTGGAAAAGCTTTAAAAGACGCTTTAAAATAATTGATAGATGATTGACAAGACAACTTCTGATGAGTTGTCTTTTTTTTCATTTTTTTAGCACCTTTAGAACATGGTATAATAACAATAGATTTCATCGTTTAGCATACATGAAAATCAACCATATTACACTAAAGGATAAAGAGGTGAGAGTATGAGTATTCGTTTCATTGTGGGACGATCTGGGGTAGGAAAAACTCGTGTTATTTTAGATGAAATTAAACAGGCTTGTGACAGTGTACCACAAGGGGATCCTATCTATGTCATCGTTCCCGATCAGATGTCATTTCATATGGAGTATCAGTTACTGAAGCAAAGTGAGCATCCGAGTTTAATGCGTGTTCAAGGATTAAGTTTTAGCCGCTTTGCTTATCGTATTTTACAAGAAACTGGGGGATTAAGTCGTTATCATTTGGATCAAGTGGGACTGGCTATTTTACTTCAAAAAGTAATGAACGAAAAAAAGGAAGACTTAACAGTATTCCCGTTTTATGCAAACAAGCCCGGTTTTATCAATAAAGTCAGTGAAATGATTGCGGAGTTTAAAAACTATTGTGTTAGTCCATCGCAGTTATTTCAATGTGTGAATCAACCACATGAAGATCTAAATTGGTCATTACAATCAACGAAAAAAATTAATGACTTGGCGGTTTTATACGAAACATTTCAACAAGTCTCTTTTAATAAATATTTAATGAGTGAAGATTATTATACGCTTTTAAGTGAGCAAATTGCCAACAGCCAAACGGTGGCAAATAGTGATTTTTACGTCGATGGTTATCATATTTTTAATAAGCAAGAGGAATTAATTTTATTCCAACTCATGAAATATGCTAAATCAGTGACCGTTGTTTTAACACACGATTTAAACTCAGAAAGTCAAGTGTTTGAAATGTCAGGGCGTACACTCACTCGTTTACAAAATGGGGCAGAAGAACGAGGATTAACTTATGAAATATGTGAGTTAACCGCACATGAACAGTCTCGATTCTTTAAGGCAAGTGCACTAAATCACTTAGAGAAACATTTTTTACAAGTTCCACTTGTTCCCTCAAATGAAGAGGGGATTTCTTTCTTTACAGCTGCCAATCGTCGAATCGAAGTGGAGGAAGTCGCGAAACGAATTCATCACTTAGTTCATCATGATGGGTGTACTTATAGTGATATCGCCATTTATACAGGAGACGCGGCTGCTTATGATGAATTAATTGCGGCCATCTTTACGAAATTTGAAATTCCAATGTTCTTAGACTATAAAGAGTCTATGTTATACCATCCGTTAATGACGATGATTTATCATTTATTTGATGTTATCTTAAATCAATGGCGTCACGAATCGTTGTTTACGGTGATCAAGACCGGTTTGCTAATGAATGTCGAAGGATTTAAAAAAGGACAGTCTTTTTATGAGTTGTATCAAGCTTATCAACGACAAGTTGACTTATTAGAAAACTACTGCTTAGCTCGAAATCTAAAAAAATCAGATTGGCAAACATCAGAAGATTGGGTCTATGAACGTTATCAAGGTCTTGGACGTGGGTATGTTAAAACGGATGCCGACCTTGAATTAGAACAAAAAGTGAATCGAATTCGTAAAGAAGTCAGTACACTTATTTCTTCCTTTGAATCGAAGTTAAAGAAAGCTAAAACGTACAAGGATTATGCGATCGCTACGTTTAGTTTCCTAGAAGAGTGTCAAGTTCCACAAAAACTGGCATTATTCGAGGAAAGTGCTCAAGAGTTACAAGACTTGAAACTATATAAACAGCACGGTCAGGTTTGGAATCAATTGCTTTCTCTTTTTGAACAACTGGTTGAAATTGGTCAAGAAGAAGCCGTTAGCTTAGAAGACTTCGTGAATGTCTTTAAATCTGGGATTGAAGAGATGGCGTATGCAACTGTTCCACCACGTCTGGATCAAGTGGCGATTGGGGAGCTTCGTCGTGCCCGTTATCAACTCGTGAGTGATTTAACGACACCTGGACAATATGGCATTAAGCATGCCTTCGTCTTAGGAGTTAACGAAGGGCAAATTCCAAAATCGATGACGGAAAGTAGTTTATTAAGTGAAACAGAACGTGAATCATTGAAAGCATTTGGAATTGAACTAGCGCCAAGCCTTGTTCAAACGCAAATCGATGAGCAATTTATTTTATATACCGTGTTTACGTCACCAAAAGAATCATTAACGTTATCGTATGCAAGTAGTAACGATGAGGGAAAAGAATTTTTACCATCGTATATTTATGCGCATTTAAGAAGTTTATTCCCAGATGCTCCTGAAGATCATGTTGGACGTGAATGGGAAGAGGAAGTGTATGAGCATTTAACAACCCATTCACAAACGGTGGCTCATTTAATTGCGACGTTAAAGCAATATCCGAATCGTCGTTCTTACTATGAACCGTTATTAGATTATTATCAAGAAACGCAGCCTATTGTCTACCAAATGATCATGCAAATTTTAAATTATCAAAATGAAGTGACAAATTTAGATGCACAGATTACGAAGCAATTATACAGTGATGAAATTGTTGCTAGTGTTTCACGCTTAGAGCTATTTAACCAATGTGAGTTCGCTCATTATCTCCGTTATGGGTTAAAATTAAAAGAACGTGAACAATATAAGCTTGATTTACCGCATATTGGAGAGCTTTATCATGAGGCCTTAAAACGGATTGCGGAGTTGATTAAGAAAGAGAATCGTACCTTTGCGGATTTAACACCTGATGAATGTTTGACGTTATCAAAAATGGTATCCGATGAATTAAGTGAGCAATTATTATATAAAATTTTACGTCAAAGTAAACGAATGATGAAACTAACGGAACGTTTAACCCAAGTCGTCTATAAGACGTTACTTGGACTAAAATATCAAGGGAATCATAGTGCATTTAAGCCACTATTCTTTGAATTACCCTTTGATACGCAACAAACAACGGGAATTCACTTAAAATCACGCGAGTTACCTAATGGTTTTAAGTTATCGTTAAAGGGAATTATTGACCGTGTCGATGTGGCGAAAAATGAAAAAGGTGATCACGCGTATTTACGAATCATTGATTATAAATCGAGTGAAAAGGATTTAGAGCTTGATAAAGTGTATTATGGACTCAGTTTACAGTTACTGACGTATTTAGATATCGTTGTTTCAAATGCTCTACAGTTAATCGACATGCCAGCTGAGATTGGAGGATTATTATACTTCCATGTGCATCGCCCATTTATTAGTCATGATGTTGATGATTTATTACGGCAAGAAGCGTATGAACAAAAAGTTGAGCAAATGCAGCATGAAAAATATAAGATGAATGGTTATTTACCAGAAGATTATGAAGTCGTTCATTTAAGTGACCAGCGTTTAAGTGAGCAGTCAAAAAGTGATATTGTGCCGATTACACTCAAGAAAGATGGAAGCTTCTCAGCAAGAGGAAATGCAACGTTAACGGGGGAGTCATTACAGATGCTTCGTAGATACACAAATCAAATGATTGAGGAGTCAGCCACAAGAATTACGCAAGGCCAATTAAATATTAATCCAATGAAGTACGGAAAAAGTACAGCCTGTGATTATTGTCAGTATCGAGGAATCTGTCAATTTGATCCCGATTTCTTAGGAAACGAATCCCGACTGTTACCTAAAATGAAAGCTGATCTTGCGATGGAAGCGATGAAATGTAAATTAGAGGAAGGAGGAGACGGAGATGAGTAATATTCCTAAAAAGCCGGATGATACAATATGGAATGATGAACAATGGCAAGCTATCTATGAGAAAGGACATGATTTATTAATCTCTGCTGGAGCAGGGTCAGGAAAAACAGCCGTCTTAGTTGAACGAATAATTCAAAAAATTTTAATTGATCATATTAACATCGATGAATTACTCGTCTTAACCTTCACAGAAGCAGCAGCAGCTGAAATGAAGCAGCGTATCCGTGCTCGTATTGAGCAAGAACTTGCTAAACAACCAGGGAATTTAGTTCTTTCGGCTCAATTAAATAAAATTTCAGCAGCCAATATTTCGACCTTTCATGCCTTTTGTAATAAATTAATTCGTCGTTACTATTACTTACTTCAACTCGATCCAGTGTTCAAAATTGCAGATGACATTGAAGTGGGTATTTTACAAGATGATGTCATCGAAGAATTATTTGATGAACTGGCGGAAATTGAGGATGAGAATTACCTTTGTTTAAGTGAGAGCTTTAATAGTGATCGCGATGACGAGGCGTTAAAAACGATGTTACTGAAAGTTTATGAGTTGGCTCGTTCTAATCCACAGATGCATCAGTGGCTCATGAATTTACGCTCTTTATATGAGTGGGATGGACATGATTTACAGTCATGGCGCTATTATCAGGAAATTGGAAAACTAATTGCGCCTTCGATTGATGAAGCCCTTTTAGATTTAGAAAAGGCACGTGAATTTGCGAAAGATGCTGAAGTCATGGGAATTGATCATAAATATCGGACAGAAGTTTATGACCAAGACGTCGCTTATGCAACTCGTTTAAAAGAAAGCCAACAATCAGCTTATGCTGATTTGCGTGAAGCCTTTAAAAATACGAAATTAGCTACCTTCCCTCGTTTTAATGCAAAACAATATGATAAAGAAGCTCATGAACAGAGTAAAAATGCACGAGATGCTTTTAAAAAACGTTTAGGAAAACTTGAAGAGAAGTATTTCGTGTACTCTAATGAAACACATGCCCGCCATTTTAATGAAAGTGAACACTTAGTCATCGCATTATCAACGCTTGTGATGAAGTTTCATGAACGATTTCTGAAGGCGAAGCGTGAACGTCAGATGCTTGACTTCTCCGATTTAGAATGGAACACGCTTCACTTATTAGTTCAAGAGGATCAACCAACCGATGTTGCAAGGGATATTTATCATCAATTCAAAGAAATTATGATTGATGAGTATCAAGATACGAACTCGATGCAAGAATGTATCATTACCTCAATTGCAAAGGTTGCCCAGCCTGAAATTCCGATCTTCATGGTAGGAGATGTGAAGCAATCAATTTATCGCTTCCGTTTAGCAGAGCCGAGCATTTTTCAAGGTAAGTATCAAGCCTATTCAAGTAATAAAGAGGCCGGAAATAAAATCGACCTAATGAAAAACTATCGTTCACATCAACAAGTCATTGATGCGACGAACTTTATCTTTAAGCAACTCATGGATGAACCAGTTGGAGAAATTGAGTATGATGAAGCGGCCATGTTAAAGCTTGGAGTAACCGGTGAAAATAATGATGAATTTAACAAAAGTGAAGTGCATTTAATTGATAAAAAACAGTTTGATGAAGAGAGTGAAGCAGACTTAAATGCGATCGAAATTGAAGCCCATCATATTGCCCGTCTGATTTTACAGTGGGTAAATAATGGACAAGAAATTTATGATCGTAAAAAAGGATGTTATCGTCCTATTACGTATCAAGATATTGTGATTTTAATGCGTTCACTTGGTAGTGTGACGATTTTCCAAGATGTCTTCAGACTTTATAACATCCCACTCTTTACGGAACAAAATACCGATTTATTTGACTCGATTGAGATTATTAACTTAGTCTCTTGCTTAAAAGTCATTGATAATCCATATCAAGATATTCCACTCGTTGGTTTGATGCGTTCCCCACTATTCTTCTTCACTGAGCGTGAATTGTCATTGATTAAAGTGGCAACAAAAGCTAATTCATTTTATGATTTAGTTCTTTACTACCGACAGGCCGGAGAAGATGAACTGTTAAAACAAAAAGTGGCTCAATTTGTACAGACGATTGAACGTTGGCGTTTTGAATCAAAAACGACATCGTTATCTCAATTGATTATTCGTATTTATGAGCAGACCTTATACTATGAATTCGTTTTAGGACTCCCACATGGCTATTTACGAAAAGCGAATCTTGATGTCTTTGTTGATAAAGCGCGAATGTATGAAAATAGTACGAAAAAAGGATTGTATGGGTTTGTGAATTATATTGATCGTATGCAAGCACTTGGGAAGCATTTCGGAAAAGCAAAGACGGTGACAGCGAATGAAAATGTCGTTCGAATTATGTCGATTCATAAATCAAAAGGATTAGAATTCCCAGTTGTCTTTGTGTCACAAATTCATAAAACATTTAACCGTCAAGATGAATTAGGAAATTATCTCGTGCATAAAAAGTATGGGGTTGCTGTAAAATACATTGATCCTGTGCTTCGACTAAAGCAAAAGACGATTGCTCAAAGTGTGGTAGGGTCGATGATCCATAAAGAGATGTTAGCTGAAGAGATGCGTCTGTTATACGTAGCCATGACGCGTGCAAAATCAAAACTGATTTTTACGGGGGTCTTTGATACTGAAAAGAAATTGGCTTCAATGAATGAAGTGATTAAAGATTCATCTTGGTTACTACCATCAAGTCATCGTTTAAGTGCAAAAAATTATGCAGATTGGGTGATTCCGGCCGTCTTAAAGCATAAAGACTCAAAGGAAATCGTCGAAACGTGTTGTGAAGCGAAGCCGTTCTTCTTAGATGATCAAAGTTCATGGCGTTTACGTATCATTACCGAGCATGAGCAACTAGAAGAACAAGAAATTGAAAACCAACAGGTTGAAATGCAACCACCAGCTCTTGACTTTGAGAAGATTTTTGATCATTCATATGATTATCAACCGCTTGTTGAAATTAATGCGAAACAATCCGTCTCTCAACGAAAAGAAGAAGAAACCACCCCGATGTTTAAAGGGATTCCTGAAGTTAAGCCACAAGTCGCCTATGATCGTCCATCATTTATGAAAGAACAACAAGTGAGTGGACCAGAAGCGGGAACTGCACTACATCAATTCATGCAACACTTGCCGATAAGTCTCGATCATACGCTTGAGAGTTTGCAAGATATGAAAACTCGTGTGATAGAAAAAGAAATGATGACTGAGGCAATGGCTAATAAAATTGATTTACAACAAGTATTAGCTTTCACAAAGAACCCTCTTTATGAACAATTGACGAAAGCAATAAGTGTGAAAAAAGAGGTTCCATTCATGACGCTTGTTAAAGTTGCCGATCATGAACAATCTCAAATTTTATTACAAGGGGTTATCGATTTATTAGCAGAATTTGAGGATTACGTTTGGATTATTGATTATAAAACCGATTATGTTCGTGATTTTAATACTCAATATGAAGAGCTAAAAGATCGCTACGCGGTGCAGATGAAGTATTACTCAAAAGCCATTAAAGAAATTTATCCTACTAAAAAAGTAAGCTGTTATGTATACTTTTTAAAAGTTCAACAATATATTGTTTATGAATAGAAAAAAGCTGAATCCCAAAAGGGTTCAGCTTTTTTAATCATCAAATTTTACATTGTCTTTAATATAGGCTTTTGTTTTTAAATAGAGTGTACGCTCATGATAATCCACTTCGTTATGTTTAATCTTAATGCCTTCAATATAAGAAGCTAAGACGAGACCGAATAAAATCATGTAAGAAAGTGAAGAACTTCCCCCATAACTAACAAATGGTAATGTTACCCCTGTGATAGGAAGAAGACCAATCGTCATTCCAATATTTTCGATTTGTTGGAAGAATAACATACCAAAAATTCCAATACAAACATAACTGTTATAATGTCCACGGTTTAATGTGGCGGTATTTAAAATTTCATAATCAAATAAGCCGCATAAAATGACGGTAATTAACGTTCCAATGAGTCCAAAGTCCATCCCGATGACCGCAAAGATAAAATCGGTATGAGCCTCTGGGAAGTAGATTAACGAACTTTGGAATCCATTCCCAATTAAATTTCCAGAACCAATGGCTAATAGCCCTTTAGCAAGTTGCATTCCTTCATTTCCCATCGTTCCAAAGGGGTCAAACCAACCAGAGAAACGACTTAATTTATAAAGGTCAATCTTTAATGTTTCCGTTAGAAACTCAGGAAAGACGCCTACTAATAAAATAAATAAAGTAACGATAACCGCTACAAAGCCACCAACAGTTAAAATATAACGCCATTGAATACCGGATGCAAAAATCATCAGAGCAACGAAGAATAAAATAATCATCGTAATTCCTGAATCGGGTTGTTCAAAGATAAGGAAAGCTGGCGGTAAGACAGCTGCCATAATTTTAACTAACAAATGTAAATCTGTTTTAAATGTTCGTGTCAGATGTGGATATCGCTCATTATGCGTTTGAATAATATCAGCGACAACTAGCACAATTCCAATTTTCATAAATTCAGAGGGCTGGATGGTTCCAATACCGGGTAAATTATACCAAGAAACAGCGCCATTTGTTGCTTCTTTTACCAATGGAATGGGGATATGAAATTTTTTATAAATGAATAAACCTAATAAAGGAATCATCCAAAAACCATAAATCCACCAACGAAGGGCGCGAATTCGATCCACACCAATGATGACAACTAAAATAGCGACAAATGCACCTAGACTAACGAACATTAATTGCTTCGTCGCATAGTTAGCCGGAAGGTTAGGATAGTTGATTTTAGCAAGTGGAATGGCAGATTGGATAGCTACAATTCCAATTCCGATAATTAAAATCAAGTACACGATAATGGGATTATATAATAAAATCCGAAATTTATTTAAAATAGTTCTCAAGTTTATCACCTATCACATAAGGATAATTTTATTCTATCAGATAATCGTGGAATTGATAAGTAATTGAAGGGAAATGTTTTGATAAAATCAAATTCATTACTTTAAGTCTACTCTAGAATTAAAAAAAGCTGGTAGTGACTTCTGACGAGTGATTGCATAGATTATAGTATGACGAAGGTAAGGGAGGTTAGTTTAATGGCAAAATCATTTGAAAAAGAGCCACTTTTATTTGTTGATACAACGTATAAAGGATGTTTTGTGAACGAACAAAGCTTTTTTAAAACACCAACGCCAAAGCCAAAAGATATTGTAGCGGATAATTACGTTCATAATTTTGATCAGATGAGTGAAAGTAATTTTAAATCATTAATTCCATCCAATGTGACCATCCGTGAAGTTGTTGAAGAGCGACCAAGTATAGTGCCAACATCTCCATTAGTTGATGAGTCAGAAGCGATTGCTTCTTATGAAGAAGAGAGTTGTCCGTATGAAACTGTTAATATTTTAGTCGATTATGGAGAGCATCCACAAACATCATTCTTTAATGAAAAAGAGATAAATGCTTCAGATGAACAAGATACTTTGGTTGAAGAAGAAATTAGCCCCTTCTATGAAGAAGGTGTTCTGGCAGAAGAAAAGATGAGCGACTTATCTGAAGAAAACACTCTAGCTGAAGAAGATAGCCATTCGATTACAGAAGAAAGTGTTATTCATGAAGCAGAGGATAATGAGGTGATGATAAATGATGTCAATGAAAGTAATCAGGATGTTGTTCATGTTATGAATAGCGAAGGTGCTGAACAAAATGGTTCTGAATTGCAGTTAGATGAAAAACAACAAGAGATTTTAATGTTTATTCAAGATTTAACTAATCGACCTTCAATGATGAAAGCTCCAATTGTTCAAATTGTAAAAAAAGATGGAAGTTTAAAATCGGGAATGATTGAAATTGTAGATGATCGGCACATCACCATTGATAATTTGATGGACGACGTTGAAACTATTTCATTGGCAGACATTGAAGGAATTAGAATTTTACATTTATAAAAAGAAGCCAGTTAGTTGGCTTCTTTCACTTATTAAACTAATATTGACACCCTTTTAAGTTTAAATGAACGTCATCAAGACATTGAATAGCACTGATATCATCTAAATTAATGGTTACGCATGTTTGGGTAACTTTATAGAGTTTAGATGTAGAAGGTGAATATAAGTTTATTTCCTCATTATGATATGGACAAATTGGAATTAATAATCTTAAAACTGCACAATTCCCTTTGACTTCTTCAACTCGAAAAATGAGATGAGAGGCAGAAGTATTCTCTTCACAATAGATAATTTCAAATGGATCGCCATTTTTTAAATATAGAATAATTGGTCGAGTATTAGCTGTTGAACGATGTCCTAGAAATGGCTTATCACAGCGTGTACAAAGACTTTCCTTTTCTTTAGATTGGCATTGACGTTGTAATCGATCAATTAATTTTAATGTGTCTGCTATACAATTTTTCTCAACACAAGAAGGACTAGTTTCACAATGAATAGTATGATAATAACTACAACTCACACGGTTCACCCCCTTACACTTTATAATTTATGCTCACTGCGATAGGCCGTATAGTGAGTTTCCCTAAATATTAAAAAAAGAGGATTAATCCTCTTTTTTTAAATACAATCACAAATCTCTAATTTTAAGAATACATCATCTAAACACTGAATAGCAATAAAATCATTTAAGTTGACAGTGACACAAGAACGTGTCGGAATGAATTCTGACTCTGGATTATTTGAATTAAATTCATTAAGCATATCACGGTCATTCATACAACAAGTTCTTCTTGTTGTTAAAGCTCTTAAGGTAGCACAATTTCCATTAACATCTTCGACCCGAAAGACTGGAATTGGTTCATTTGGACTATCTGTTAATACGGCTAGTCTAAAGGGTTCACCATTTGGAAGATATAAAATAAATGGCCGTGTATTAGCCTTAGAAGTTTCGCCTAATACAGGCGTATTACAACGAGAGCAACCAATTTCAGTTGGAACAACCGCTTGTTGTAATCGATTAATGAATCTGACTGTGTCAGCTACACAATTTGCTGATCTATTTGCATTTGAGTTATTGTTTGTTGATGGAGTACTACATTCACAACTCATATTCTCACCTCCTAGATACACTACTAATTTATGCCTATTTCAGACAGATGTCTATTTAAAATCCCCAAATTTGATATTTAATTTATCTATTTTAATTGTTAAATTTTAGGTTTATTTTTTAAAAGATGGTACATACTAAACATGATGTGGAAAGGGGTGCTTGTTAGATGCAAAAAGTATTAGTTCCTATTGGTATTGTCGCTTTGCTTGGGTCAGGTCTATTATTTTACTCCTATATGATGAGTGATGAAATGGTGTTAAGACGACTTGGTTATGACCGAACACTGATTGAGAGCCTAATAAATGAACAACCTGATCTTGTTCAAGATTTAATCGAGGATGATCGAAAAAGCGAAGATATTGTAGATTATCTAACGATTAAAGGATTTAATTATGATTGTTATGACGCTTATGTGAAGTTAGCGGAGTATTATCCAACTCTTGAATCGAGTGAAGTGGTTTATTTAGCGACATTTTTAGATCATGTCTTTTTTCCAACTTTGCTTCAGCAAGGATATGAAGAGGAGACCATAAAGGCCTGGTTCTCTGATCCTGATTTTAATACGTATGTGGAATCAGTTGATATCGTAGCGTTAAATCGTCTATTAAACTATGCTAAAGAAACAGAAAGTGATTTGATGACTTTATTTAGTTATGTTAATTATGAAAAGCAAAATCCATATTTAAAACTTGATGAAGTTATCTCAGCTATTGATGAATATCAAACGGTTGTGCTACCCAATTTAAAATCTAAAGGGTATGAATCACAAGAAGTTGAGGCATTGTTTTATCAATTTGGCTTATCAGATTTGAAATCATTAATGGAAACGACTTTAAATCCAGATCAAGCTTTTGAGTTGATGGCGGCAAGTAGCTTTGATTCTTCAAGTTTTGCCATCTACGATGAAGTGTTAAGTCAAGATGAAAATTATTCGGTGACTTATGCATTGCAATATGCTAAGTATCCGAACGTAAAATCTAAATTTTATCAAGACATCGTTGAAACACCAAATACGAACAGCTTACTTGTTTTAGTGAATCAAAATTATCGTTTAGATGAATTTTATGCACCGACAGATTTTGTTCCTGTGGAGGTACCAGTCACACCGTATTCTCAAGTGAATACGAATTATTTACGTCGTGACGCTGCTGATGCGACGGAATTATTATTTTCTAAAGCTCAAGAAGCGGGATATGAATTAACACTAAGAACAGGTTATATTTCGTATAGTGTGCAGAAGAGTTTATACAATCAAGACGTCTATGAAATGGGACTTGAGTATGCTGATAAATTCAATAGTCGACCAGGACATAGTGAACATCAAACCGGACTAGCCATTGACATCACGACTCCATCGATTAATAACGAGCTATCACTAGAGTTTGCTGATACTGAGGAAGGAAAATGGGTATTAGCACATGCGCATGAGTATGGATTTATTATTCGTTATCCCGAAAATCGTGAATCAGAAGTTGGCTATTTCTATGAACCGTATCATCTTCGTTATGTTGGAGTTGAAGTAGCAACTGAAATTTTTGAAAACAATTGGACGTTAGAAGACTATATTT
The DNA here is from genome assembly GCF_025594995.1 of Turicibacter sp. GALT-G1. NCBI lineage: Bacteria > Bacillati > Bacillota > Erysipelotrichia > Erysipelotrichales > Turicibacteraceae > Turicibacter > Turicibacter sp. GALT-G1. The sequence continues at coordinate 8,428 of NZ_JAMQUS010000044.1, read as the reverse complement.
TAAACTATGGTTTATTAGATGCCGTATCAGATGAAGTTCAGACTCCAGAAGAAGGGACAATAGAGCAAGAGCCTTCACATTCAGACTCTTCTCTAGAGGACTCTAATGAGGCGGATGATATAGATGAAGAGGAATCGACTGATCACCTTGATGAATCAGATCAAGAAGCGTTGTCCGATAAAAGTAATGCTAGTCAGTCTGATTCAATGGATTCTGAATTAAACGAAGATTCCTCTATGGATGGGTCGTCATCAGATGAGGATAGACAACAAGCGATTCAAGAAAATAGGGAATTAAGTGATCAAGAAAAATATCAATTATAGTTTGATTCATCCCCAGTTTAAAGTGCAGATTTGCACTTTTTTTATTTCCAATTTAACTGAAAAAAATGTCGGGAAATTGTTTGTCGATAATTAGAGGGTAGAAAAAGTTGTCGGGAAATAGTTTAAAAGGATTGTCGAAATGTTCGGAAATAAGGTGGATTTGTCAGAAAAATAAAAAAAAGCTAGCGAGGTTTGCGAGAGGCAACGAAAGCTAGCTTTTTAAATAAAAAATGTAATGAATGAGCATGATTGTTGAAGAGATAGTCATATATTTTAAAAGAGGTATTTATACACAAATAAGGAGGACGTCATAAGATGAAATCTATAAAAATCTGTGTCGGGAGTTCCTGTCATTTAAAAGGATCGTATGAGGTGATTCAACTGTTACAACAACTTATTAAATACGCGGGTTTAGAAACATGTATTGAACTAAGAGCTGCGTTTTGTTTAGGTCATTGTACAGAGGCTGTTTCATTGGTGTTACCAACGGGGGAAGTGATAGGTGTATCACCGGATCAAGTTCAACATATTTTTAAGTCTGTTATTCTTCCTCTTGTAATGGAGGAAGAGTAAGATGAGTGTGATTAATTTTGAGTCAACTAATTGTAAGAACTGTTATGCCTGTGTGAGAGCATGTCCTGTTCAATCAATTAAAATAAAAGATGAGCAAGCTATCATTATGGAAGATCGTTGTATTGCATGTGGATTATGTTTAAAGGCTTGTCCTAAAAATGTAAAAAAGGTTGAAACGGAACTTGAGAAAGTTAAGTCTTATTTGAATAAGGGGGAAAAGGTCGCTATTTCTTTAGCACCGACTTGTTTTGGTGTATTTGATGTTTCAGCCCAAAAGATTTGTGGTGCATTAAAGAAGTTAGGTTGTTTTTATGTTGAGGAAACAGCTGTCGGTGCCTTAGCGGTCACCAATGCTTATCAAAAGATTCAAGAGGAAATGGAAGAGACTTGTTGTATTACAAGTTGCTGCGCTTCAGTTAACTTATTGATTGAAAAACATTTTCCTAAGCTCATTCCATTACTTATTCCTGTTTTAACTCCATTAATGGTGCATGCTAGATTATTAAAACAAAAATATGGTCATGAAACGAAGGTGGTTTTTATTGGTCCATGTCTAGCAAAAAAGATTGAAGGAGAAGAAGATGAGTTTATTGATGCGGTCCTTACAATCGAGGAGCTCATTCAGTGGATTTCTGAAGAACATCTCGATTTTGATCAAGTTGAATCGATGAACTTAGATGCCACGGAACAAAGTCAACGAACGTATCCTATAGTTGGGGGAATGAGTAGTTGCTTTACTAAACGAAAGAAAAACATTGAGATTGTTCCAGTAGATGGCATTGAAGATTGTATTAAAGTCTTAGAAGGAATTGAGCGTAGAGAATTTGAAAATTGTTTTTTTGAGATGAGTGCTTGCCACCATAGTTGTATCGGAGGACCTGCGATTGGTGATAAGGAAGTTAATATTTTCAAACGTAAAATGAGAATTAAAAAATATCGGGAACTTAATGATCCAAATCAAATTCCTGCTTCACAAACCTACCCGCTTCACGTTAACGTAGGTCGAATATTTAAAAATAAATATGCCCCCATCCTTCAGCCAAGTGAAAAAGAAATTGAACAGATCTTAAATCATATAGGCAAATATTCATCTGCTGATGAGCTGAATTGTGGTTCGTGCGGGTATAAAACATGTCGGCAGAAGGCGATTGCTGTTTATAATCATATGGCTGAACCATCAATGTGCTTACCTTATATGAAGCATAAGGCAGAGACATACTCACATGTTATTTTTGATGTGACGCCAAGCATTATTTTAGTAGTTAATCATGAATTAACGATTGTTGATATGAACCCGGCCGCACAACGTTTTTTTGATATTACGAAAGATCAAGCGATTGAGCTGCCCATTTCCGTCTTTTTAGAGGAGGAGCCTTTTTTAGAAGTGATGGAGTCGAAACAAGATTTAGTAGGGTTACGTTTGACACTTAATAATAATCAAACAACCGTAATTGAGAGTATTATTCGAATCGAGCACCAAGAGGTAATGCTTTGTATTTTACATGATTTAACTGAAGAAATTCGTCATGAAGAACATTTACAGCGGTTAAAAATTAATGCGATTGATATGGCTCAACAAGTCATTAATAAACAGATGATTGTAGCACAAGAAATCGCTAGCTTACTAGGAGAGACAACAGCTGAGACGAAAGTAACCTTAACCCGACTAAAAGAATTAATCCAAGAAAATGAGGTATAAGTGATGAATTACTTTGTCGATTTTGCTTGTCGTAGTTTAAATAAGGTAGGAGAAGAACTTTGTGGAGATAAAGTTGAATTTTTTCGAACGACTGATTGTGTGATTGCAGTTTTATCGGATGGACTAGGAAGTGGAGTTAAAGCAAATATTCTAGCAACGTTGAGTTCAAAAATTGCAATTACGATGCTTAAAGCGGGACTTTCGATTGATGAGGTGGTTGATACAATGGTTCATACCCTCCCGGTTTGTCAAGTGAGAAAGCTTGCCTATTCCACCTTAACCATCGTTAAAATTGACGTCTCTGATAATGTCTATGTGGTAGAGATCGATAATCCTAGTGTGTTTTTTATTCGAGATGGAGGGGTAAAACCTTTAGAAAGTACAGAGCGTTGTATTAATGGGCGAACAATTAAAGAAAGTCAATTTGTTTTACAAGAAGGCGATACACTGGTGTTAACAAGTGATGGTGTGATTCATGCGGGCGTTGGGACGGTTTTAAATTTAGGATGGAGTTGGCCAGAAGTGTCTTGTTTTTTACAGTCAGTCATTGATGAAGAAAAGACAGCTCGTGAAATCACGAATTTATTGCTTGACGTGTGTTCTGATTTATATGTCGGTCAACCGGGGGATGACACAACGGTGGCGACTTTAAAAGTTATGAAACCCAAATGGGCAACCTTATTTGCTGGGCCGCCACAGGTGAAATTAGAAGATCAACAGGTTGTCAAAACACTCATGAAAAGTAGCGGGAAGAAAATTATTTGTGGAGGAACAGCCGCTAATATTGTGGCACGAGAAATTGGTGAAGAGATACAGACGATTTTTGATTATATTGATCCACGTTTTCCACCGATTGCTTCCATTCGTGGGATTGATTTAGTCACAGAGGGCGTATTGACGATTAAAGGAGCCGTCGAGATTTTAAAAGATGTGCAAATGAATTCGAGATTTGAAAAACTTGAAGAAGGACATGGAGCAGCACGTTTAGCGAAGTTATTGTATGAGGAATGTACGCATATTCAATTACTGATTGGTAGGGCCATTAATGCGGCTCATCAAAATCCTGATTTTCCTAAAGAATTGAGCATTAAATTACGAGTTATTGAGGAGCTAGAAGAAATTTTAATTAAAGTTGGAAAAGTTGTTCATATTCAATATTTTTAAAGCAAAAGGCATCCTCGATTAGTGAGGATGCCTTTTATGATGAGGTTAAAATTTTTAAAAACTCGTCTTCATTTAAAAAGAGGATTTCTTGACCATGATACACTAGTTGAATGGCTTTTTTTAGTTTTGTGCTCATTTCATCAGCAGAGAGTTCATAAATGTTTTTAATCCCTGTCACAATAATGTTTGTCTTTTTCGTAACTGAGCTGCCTACCGTTCCACCTAATTGGCCGATTAAAGCAATCGCTTCTGTGCGTGAGAGTGATTGAAGAGGACCAGTAAAGACGACTGTTTTGTGCTTGAAAAAGTCTGTTTGACTATTAAACAACGGTGAGGTAATTCGTTGGAATTGACGGTTAGAAGTTAAGGTCGAATGCCCTTTTTTGGGTGCTTGATAACCTTTATCATACACTTTTCCGGGTTTAATTCCAACTTGATCAAACACGTCGTGAATCGTTAAGGAATTAAGCTCATCTTTAACTTTTAATAAAATATTTGCGCAGGCAAACGCATCGGCGCCCGCATGATGGTGATTAAATTCAAGTCCTAAGTAATGATTAACAGTATTTAGTTTGGCATTTTCAAGCATAGGAAAGAAGTTTTTTGCTAAGAGCATCGTACAGCCATAGTCAAATGATGGATAAGGAAGGCTATAGGCGTCTAAGGTCGCACGTAAAACACTGATATCAAAGGATGCATTGTGAGCAATGACAAAGTTATTTCTAAAGTAAGGTTCAAGTTCAGGCCAAAGAGCATCAAATTCTTTTGCATTTTTCACATCATGAGCTCTTAATCCGTGAATCCATGTATTCATCGGACTAAATCTTAACTCCTTAGGTTTGATTAAATAATATAATTCATCAACGACTTGTCCATTTTTGACAATCGTCATCCCGAGTGAACAAGCACTCGCACGTTTTTCATTTGCTGTTTCAAAGTCGATAGCGATAAAATTCATGACGAAGCCCCCTATATAATGATTGTATTCACTATTATAACTGTCAAATGGTTTTCTGTTAAGGGTTAGAAGCAAAAGTACAGAAACTGACAACCATAGAGACTACCATCAGATTTAATGAAAAAAGAATCATCGAAATATGATGAATGTGTCGTTGATTTACAAAAAGTGACCAATTTCTATTTTTAAAGTTTGCTAGAATAATGACGAAGCCCCGCTCATATATTGGGTAGCAGTGACTACATATGAGGGGGCGGTTGCTTTGAATAAAGAAGTTCAAATAAGTGTTCAAAGTTTAGGAAGAAAGCAACTACGTTTAACACCACAACTAACTAGGACATGCTATTTTTATAAGATTGGAAACCATCAAAAAAGAAATAATCTATTGCATACAGTTTTATTAATTGACGGCTCAGCAAGTATGCTTCCTTATTTAGAAGACCTCAAGCAGATTGTTCATGAAACCATTCATCAATTAAATGTATCCCATAAACTTTCCATTTTACTGTTTGGGAATGAATTTGAAGACGATTGGCTTGTCAATCAAGAGTTTATTATAGATAAAGATCTACTTACTGAAGAGTTACACAAGCGTCTAGAAGAACGATGTGGTGATGAATGGACGGTGTTATCGTCTGCCCTTGAAACCACATTTGCCATGTTAACGAAACAAAAGGATAAGGAAGAAATCCAGCTCATTGTGGTAACAGACGGTCATCTTTATCCATCCAGTCATTCCATTGTCGTGGAGCAATCGAGATGTTATGGTTGGATGCTTGATTTGGCGAAGCAACACGTCATGACGCATATTGTAGGGATAGGAACATATAACTTAAATTTTTTAACTTGGTTAGCTACGACAAGTCGGACAGGTGATTTTTATCCTTATCAAAACTTAAAGACATATCGAACTCATTTCAAGCAATGGAAAAGTTCACTAAAAAAAGGCGCTCATCAGGAAATCTGTCTATTTAATAAGGACTATTTTCTCATGGCCCAAACGTTACATCTTCATCAGCCTAAACAGTTATTGACGCTTCCTCAACTCGTGGTGACCTTTGATGAAACGTTAAAACTTGAACAACAAGAAGTTCCAGCGTCAGCTGATGAAGTTTCAAAGGAGATTGAACAACACTTTAAGCTTGCTTATGGCTACTATCTTATCAAGCAACGTCAGATTGATGATGCCTCTTTTTTACTTCAAGAGACAGAGCTTTTCCCAATCATCCATCAAGGATATTCCATCAATGAAATAAGTCGAAGTTTAGCATCGATTAATCAAGCCCGATACACACCGCAGGCATTAAGAGTGCAATCGTTTATTCCATTATCGGTGTTTGAATTGATTCAAATGATTTTAGACGATTCCTTCTCTCAGCTTTATTATAAAAATGAAGCTCGATTTCCCATTAAACAAGACGATGGTCGGGTGACCTTTACGGCACATGATAAGCTATATTTTCCAATTATTCAAGTTCGAGCTAGTACGACCAAACAAAATGTGACGTTCACGGTAAAAGTCGAAGGTGTTGCGAAGCAAAATCAAACGGACTTGAAGTTAGATTGTTATATTTTTCGGGAATATTTTTTAATTGAAGGTGGAAATTTAAAGTTACAAACGTTAGCGTGCCGGTTATCACCGACACTCAGAAAGCGATTCGTAGCATTAAAGCTCATTTCAGGGCAACTCAATCATGAATCTGAAATTGATTTAATTGATTTATCACGATTAAAGTTAACTCATTTTCAATGTTTTTCATCTGATATTAGTCAAATGATGGCTCAACAATTATATGAACTCGAACAATTAACCTTGAGACAACAAGTCTTAAAAACACTTATTTCAACGAATCAATCGACGTTTAGATTAGACAAGCATCAAATAGATGAATCGATTAATCGCATCCGGAGTCAGTATCATGTGAGTCCGTCAGGATTATTTATTCCAAGGGTGAAATCAAACGCATTAGCGAAACGGGATGCTTATGATGAGAGCTTCACCAAATGGTCAATAGAAAATTTTCCAAAACAGAGTGAATGGCAACGACTCTATGAAAATATTCAACAACAAGTGCTGATGAGTCAAGAGAATCCTCTTCAGTTATTATATACACGGTTAAATGAGACGAAAAAGCAACGATTAATACTTCAAAATAAAATCTACTTATTAAGAATCCAGTCTCAGTTATGTGGGCAACCTATTTTTTATTGGGATGAGGTATATGAGAGAGAAGTGAAAAAACAAGGTCAACACACGCACCTAACAACTGGGAAAATGCTGACTTCAAAACAAAAAATTGGTGAAATTGTCGTCTGTGAGAATAAATATTACATTCACTCGACAACCTAAGAAGAGACACTAAAATCATTAACAAAGGAGGTATATAGGAGATGGAGATGAATCAAGGACGAATCATTCGCTTAATCATTGCTTTTTTAAATACGGTGTTTATCTTATCGTTCGTTGCATATAAGATGTTGGAATTTCAAGATGCGAAAGCGTTAGTGTTAGCGTATGAAGACATCGCCTTACCAAATATCTTTATTAATGATTTAGACGTGTCGAACTTAAATCGAGATGAGATTAAAGCGATGATTGATGATCAAATAAAGCAGTATAAAGAACGGAAAATCATCGTTCATGTTGGAGAAAAAGATTTTGAAACAACGTTATCACAGTTTAATCCGACGGTTAATCAAGAGATCGACCAGTTAGTTGATGAAATTATTGCGATTGGAAAAGATTTAGAACTAATGGAACAGGTCTCTCAAATCAAAGAGCCGATGCGTTATGAATTTACGGTCGGCTATACTTATGATCATGATGAAGTTGAAAAATGGGCGCGAATGATCGAGAAAGAGGTTTATGTTGAAAAAGTGGAACCGAAATTCGAAATGGCTGGTTACGGAATCTTAAAATTAAATGAAGGTCAAGATGGTCAACTCATTTTGACCGAAGAATTAAGGGATATGTTAATTGAGGAACTGGATATAAGTTCTATGGATCCGATTGAGGTTGAGGCAAATGTGATGACTGATCCTCGTGAACGAGATATTGAGCAGTTAAAAATGATCAACACTAAGATTTCCTCTTATTCGACAGATTATCCAACAGGAATTCCTCGTGCTAAAAATGTTGAGCTAGCCGCATCTAAAATCAATCATACGATTTTGATGCCGGGTGAACAGTTTTCTTATGCAGAAAAGGTGTCCCCGGTTGATGGCGCGCATGGTTATGTGAATGCAACGATTTTTTTAAATGGGAGAGCTGTTCCTGGAGTTGGAGGGGGAATCTGCCAAGTCTCTTCAACCCTTTATAATGCTCAACTTAAGGCAGGTATTATCGCCACTGAGCGACGCAATCATAGTTTGCCAGTTAGTTATGTTCCACTCGGTCAAGATGCCACGATGGCGGATAATGCGATTGATTTAAAGTTCATTAACACGCTAGAATATCCAATCTACATTCATACTTATGCGCAATATGGAAGCCTAACGGTTGAAATTTGGTCGAATTCCGAAGCGCTACATGGCATTACTTATCGTCCTAAAACGATCATCTATGATGGCGGGCTAAAGGCAGATACGACGCTTTATGGCTATAATGCTGATGGGGAAGTGGTCTACGAACAGTTTTTACATACGAGTGTTTATAAAAAGAAAACTCATTAAAAAAGGATTCCATCAAGGAATCCTTTTTATGTGCGCCCG
>NZ_JAMQUS010000043.1:0-4913 GCF_025594995.1 Turicibacter sp. GALT-G1 | reverse complement strand
CACATACTGCACGTCTTGAAAACCGAAAAAATATTTAATGATAAAACACGATTAATATTTAGGAGGAATAGCGATGTTGGAATCAAGAAAAGATAATTATTATGGATTTGAGGTAACGATGTATAGAATCAACGATCATCTTTGGATTTCTAACGTAATGCCAAATGCACAATATTTAGTTAATCAGTTTAACTGTAATAAAATGATATGGGTGCAAACAACATATACAACAAATGAAATTGAAGAGTTATTTAATGTATCTAGTAACGTTCTTAAATAAAAAAAGGCAGTTAGGTAGCGAATGCTACTTAACTGCCTTTCTTATTTTCAATTATTCTTCTAGTAACTTAAACGCTCTCTCCCATGCCTGTTGATACTCTTTTTGCGCCACTTCATCAAATTCATTATCCTTAATTAATAAAGCCTTTAATAATAATAGCGAATCTAACCTTTCTTCAAATTGTTTTTCTTTTTCTGTGATTTTTATCACCTCATATAAATATACGCCCCATTAAGATGATTTCTTTTAAAAAAAACAAAAAAAGTAGAAACGATATAAATCGCATCTACTTCCTCTGTTGTTTGCTGTTCACATTTTTGAGAGATCTTTATAATTATATCACGAGTGATGATCTTCTCCTAGTCAAAATTAAAAGAGCCACTACTGATGTAATGGCTCTTTCCGTATTTAAGCTAATGTAATTTCTTCAACACGTTTTGTTGTTAAACAGGCACCTGCAATACTAGCGTATTTCAAGTCAGGTTGTAGCTCATTTAAGACTAATACTTCACTATCAATCACATAGTTCATGAAGTCTAAAATTTTATCGTCTGATAAATCTTCTGTTGGATTGTTAATCTCGATTGATCGTGTTTTATTTTCAGTGTCTTTGAATTTACAAGTTAATGTGTATGTTTCTTCCATTATTTTTTCCCCCTATCATTATTGTTTATTAAAGCATACGATAATCAGCCACGACCGTTTTCGTGTGTGTGCCTGATGATAACGCCACATACTTGTCCGCAAAGTTTGATAACTCTTCATCTGTTGTGTCTAAGCGAACGTTTGAAAAAGACTTAGCCTTTACAATGTCTTTACCATCATCGTCTTGACCAGCCGTTAAATAAATAGATAACTTGCGATCATAAATATCTTGCATCTTTAATTCCCCCCGAATTCATTATGTGTTTTAGGTAGCGCCACCTACCATTTAATTATATCCCGATTTATGTTTCCATCCAAAAGATGTCCCGCTACTGTGAATGACCTGTATTGAATACATTTGACTAAAACAAAGGTCTTGGTACTGCCCCTTACGCCAGTAGTCAAGGCAAGTAACAAGACCATTAGTTTTAAGTTTTGATTTTGATATAGTAGTATTTTTTATAAGACAAATTGTCAATAAAAATATTCAAAAAAACATAATTTACCATTGCATAAACTTCGGAAAATACATATAATATTATTGTTAGAACTTGCTACGCTTCTTGTCTATGACTAGCGGACCAGGGTAAGTCACGTAGAATTAAAGGTAAAAACTATTCAAATTAAAATATAAAAAAGGAATACTAATTTAGATTAGTATTCCTTTTTTATATTTTCGTCATAAATCCACTTGTGATAAAATTTCATCCCAATTTGTTGGGAAACCTAATTTTTCAGTCAGATTCTCCAAACGACCTTGAGAAAAGTCAGGTTCTTCTAATAAATTCTTTAATTTTTTTTGATAATACGACCAAGAATCTAAATTACCTTTAGTTAACTTTTTAATCGCTAAAATCATTATAAACAAACTATCTTTTGAGGATTGTGCTTTCATGGATTTATCTAATTTAACTTTAAAAACTCGACCTACAATTCTTTCATGATGAGCACAGTTGTTTCTTAATTTATAAACCGATTCTATCCAAGAAATAACATAGTATGGCTTGAAATCATATGTATTTGAGATTGTTTTTTTATCATCACTATTTAAATTTTGAAGTATGTTCAAAATGCCCCCAAAAGAAAGAATTTCAAGTACAACCCAAATCGGATAATGACCATCATATTTTTCAGTATGATGCTTAATGCTTTTTGAATCAGACTTTTTAATTTTTTCGAAAATATAAAGCTGCTGATCTTGTTTAATCACTTGATGATTCTTCCAACATTCTTCCCCATAAGAATGTGCTAGGTGATAACTCAATTTAGATTTTAGTTGAATTTCTACTAGAGATGTTAAATCAAATAGAATACTTCTTAACTCCTTATCAAATCGATACAGATTATAAATATCTTCAATAGTAGTTCCATCAACAAATTTTTTAGATGTTTTCGGATTTTCATAAAAAAAGTAATAATAGCCACTTAATCTATAATATCCAGTTTGGATTAAGATTTGTTTTGCGAATTCTTCATCCTTAATGAGGAGGTTTTTATTACGCAATAGTGTAATTTGCTCCTCATAACTTCTAGGCTTTTTTAACGGAATCAAATGCTCCCCTCCCATAATAAAATTTTGATAAATATTTTACATACTTCAACTTAAAATTGTCCTTTAATCTAATAAAAAACAAAATTTTCTATATTAATAGTAGCACGATTAATAGCTTTTAAAAACAACAAATTACATAATTATATGACTATTTAATAATTTTTTAAAAATGGTCATATAATTATTTTGATATCGTTTTAATCTCCACCCTTTCTCAAGATAAGGCTTATAAATATTAAGTTATGAAACGTTAAACATTTAATAAAAGGCACTAGTAATTGCGGGATAAGTCGTGATAATTAAGATATCAGTAGTTAAAGGAGGCACTCAAATCTTTTTCAATAACAGATGTTATAATCTCATATTTTCAATAAGTATAGATAGGGACAGAGAAGAAAACTCACCTATTGCTACAACATAATGACCTTATATTAGGAACTTAATAAAAACGCTCTATTAGACAATATTGTTGATAATTTAAAACTTTGAATGGCACGATTTAAAGGGGGATCAACTAAATATTTAGCAAATTGCCTTTATTGGATGAAATGGTTAGAATATTTCAAAGATGATAAAGAAGTTTTAAAAGGAAAACATATGCTTCTTCAAACAGTGTCAAGTCAAGTAGAATATTATAGAATACGAACACCTTTATTTAAATAATAATTTCATATTATACTAATTTCTATTTCCAAATTATGTTACAATATGAACAAAAAGTAATAAGGGTGGATGATATGGAACGATTTGTTAATAAAAATTTATTTTGGATTGTTTTTCTATTGGTACAAATTTTTCATAAAGGGATATTATTTATTCTTCAGAAGTTGAATTTTCCTTTAGAATGGAGCGCTATTTTATCTAAAGAGTTTTTACTATTATTTTTATTGGCAGTAGTAGAATTTATAATTATTGGGTTCGTACTCCTTGGTTGCGTTGAGCCATCTACCAATAAGAATTATAAGATAATCAGAAGCATAAGTTATATCTTATTAGGAGTTATTGTTTCAATATCTTTAGTTGGAATATTAGCTTATCTTGAATTAATTAAATAATGTTACTATTAATGTGCAATTTTAAAGAAAAATTTTCCATCATATGAAAATACACTGATCCTACGCAATTTTCAACTCTTCAAAAATGGTTTTTAATGCCACTCCATTTTGGGCTTTACGATAAATTATTTTTACTAATTCTTGCTTTTGTTTTCGTTGACATTGGCGTAAACTTTCACCCAGACAACTGTTGTTCGGAGTCATGCGCTTTAAATAAAGGTAAACGAATTGAATCATTAACATCAATCGTTTAATTCCTTTCAAGGCTCGAATCTGATACTGTCCCATTCCAAAATTTTGCTTCACTTCTCGGAAAAAGATTTCAATGGGCCAACGTTTAGTATAGTGTTTAAGCAGTTGCTTGGCAGACATTTTTAGATCATGACTCACAAAACAACGTAAAGCTTTTTCTTCCAAAGGAGCCGTGTGAGGCCAACTTAAAATGATTTGAACGACATGTCCCCCTCTTATCCTTCCTTGATATAGATAAGTATAATAACGCTCAGATCCGACAGTCACTAAGTCGAGATCTTTGAGGGATAAGGTGTTCGCAAATTGTTTCAGTTGAATCCCTTTCGGACGATAGCCTTTAGGCAGAATGATTCGATTCATTTTGATACCTCCTAAGTAATAAAAGCCTAATTGATTAGCGATTTGGAATAAGGCTTCACACGAATACCAACTATCAGCTAGGATGTATCCTTTATGAGGTGGTTTAGGTAAAGTGGTGAGAATCTCTTTAACGAGTTCAATTTTACTCTGTTTATCTTTCTCATACGGAATGATTTGATACGGTAAGATGACATCATCACATTGAAGCATCACAGTAACAAATTGATGACCATAAACGGATTGATGATGAAGATGAGAGTAGTGCCAATCACATCCTTGAATAGGATAAGTCGCCTGTGACGAAGGCTTCGTTTTAACACATGTTGTATCATCTACTAATACGTAAATAGGTTTTCCTGTTTGATGTGAACGATTGTAAAGGCAAGAGAGAAGATAGGCTTGAATTTGATTAGAAATCGCCCCATCATCCCAGGGACTATCATTTAAAAATCGTCCAAAAGTTGTCCGATGACAATGCTTAACGGCAGAGATTTTCCCCTGATAATTTTCCTGAATCATCACGTTTAGAAACTGGTTAAGATGATTAAACTGAGGTTTAGATAAAAATAAATCTAAGTCAAGCTGTTTTAGAAATTTGAAAATTGAATTTGAATCTGATATAATACTGTCCATGAACATTAACTCAATTCCCCCTTGTTAATTGGTTGTGCGAGACTTAATTATACAAGGATTTGAGTTAATGTTTTTTCTTTTTGCATTGGTATTTTATAACTGGAAATTAATTGGAAGTAGTTTTGCACATTAATAG
>NZ_JAMQUS010000042.1:0-18021 GCF_025594995.1 Turicibacter sp. GALT-G1 | reverse complement strand
GACAATAAAAAAAAATAAACAAATAAAAAACCGTTAATATTTAGAGATAAAATAGAACCGCCGTATACGGAACCGTACGTACGGTGGTGTGAGAGGACGATGATTAAATTAATTAATTATCTCCTACTCGATTTTCCCATAATAAAAAGAGCCTTTCGGCTCTTTAAGAGATTAGTAGTTTTCTGAACGGATTTCGAAGTGTGCTTGATCGTATGAGCAAACTGGACATACTTTCGGCGCCTTTTTCCCGAAATGAATGTGTCCACATTCTTTACATACCCAAGCAACTTCTTCTTCACGTTCGAATACTTGACCTTCTTCAATATTTTTTAATAATTGTAAATAACGCTCTTCATGGTGTTTTTCAATTTTTCCCACCATATCGAATAAAGCAGCTACACGGTTGAATCCTTCTTCGCGAGCAGTTTGAGCGAATGTTGCATACATATCTGTCCACTCATCATTTTCACCAGCAGCAGCATCTTTTAAGTTTGTCATTGTATCTGCAATTTCACCTTCATGTAATAATTCGAACCATAATTTTGCATGTTCCATTTCATTACGAGCTGTTTCTAAGAAGATGTTTGCGATTTGTTCATATCCTTCTTCCTTAGCTTTAGCTGCATAATAAGTATATTTGTTACGAGCCATTGACTCACCAGCGAATGCATGCATTAAGTTTTGTTCTGTTTTAGTACCTTTTAAGTTACTCATAAGATTCCCTCCATATATTTCATATAGGAGTAAATTATAGCATTGGTTTATGACCGTTTTAAGTTCGAATCATAGAAACCATATAAAAAGCTATCTCCATAGTGGAGATAGCTTAAGACGATTCATTAATAGTTCTCTGAGTTTAACTCAAAATAAGCTTTTGGGTGAGCGCATACCGGACATGCTTTAGGAGCTTTTTTTCCATAATGGATATGTCCACAATTTAAGCAAATCCAAGCAACTTCTTCTTCGCGTTCAAATACTTGACCTTCTTCAATATTTTGCACTAATTGTAAATAACGTTCTTCATGGTGTTTTTCGATTTTTCCAACCATATCGAATAACACAGCGATACGATTGAAACCTTCTTCTCGAGCAACTTGAGCAAAACGAGCATACATATCTGTCCACTCATCGTGTTCACCAGCGGCAGCATCTTTTAAATTTGTGATTGTATCAGCGACTTGTCCATCATGAAGTAATTTGTACCACAATTTTGCGTGTTCTTTTTCATTGTTAGCTGTTTCTAAGAAGATATTAGCGATTTGCTCGTATCCTTCTTTTTTAGCTTGAGAGGCATAGAACGTATATTTATTACGCGCCATTGATTCTCCTGCGAAAGCAGTTAATAAATTCTCTTCCGTTTTTGATCCTTTTAAGTTGATCATGAAATTCCCCCCTAAACAATAATTACAGGGTTATTTTAGCATCTTTCAATTATTTCTCAAGGTGAGAAAAAGAAGAGGTTTTGTCATAAAAAAGAGATTCATTTTTTGATAATTAAGTAGGAAGAAAATAACTAAAAAAGATAATCCGAAGATTATCTTTTTTAGTTATTAAGAATAAATTTTTCGATTACTTGAGCAATTCCATCTTCATCATTTGTAGCAGTAACATAGTTAGCAGCGGCTTTAACTTCATCAACTGCATTTCCCATTGCGACTCCAAGACCTGCAAATTCAATCATTGGTAAATCGTTGTATCCATCACCACAAGCGATTAATTGAGATTTATCTAATCCAACATGCTCTAATAATTTTTGTAATGAATAAGCTTTATTGATATTTTGAGGCATGAACTCTAAGAAGAATGGAAGAGAACGAGTAATACTTAAACGATCTCCTAAACGTTCTTTCATTTTAATTTCAACTTGAGCTAAATACTCAGGTTCTGCTGTGCATAAACATTTGACTGAATTGAAAGTGACTGAGTCTTTAAAGTTTTCAACGCGATTAATTGGCATTCCGTTGATATGGGCTTCTTTTTGGATATATTGATCATCATCTGCTGTTATAATAGCCTCGTCTTCGTAAGCCATGATATTAACGTTCATTTCACGAGATAAATCATATAATTCATGACAAATCTCAGGTGTTAAGGAATCATCATAAATCATTTCATTTGTTTGAACTGAAATGATGCGTCCACCATTATAAGATAAGATATAACCTGGATATTCATCTAATCGTAATTCTTTAGCAGCCTTCACCATTCCATAAGTTGGACGACCAGATGCTAATACAATCATAACACCTTGTTCTTGGGCTTTAAATAACGCCTCTTTTGTTTTGGGTAAGATTTCATTTTTAGATGACATTAATGTTCCATCTAAATCTAAAACGATCATTTTATAACTCATATAACTCTCCCTTTCGGTTAATTAAATAGTAGTTCAATTAAATGCGACATCTTAGGTTTCAAATTCGGAAGTTTATTCATAATTGCCAATGTGTTATTAATATAAGATTGGCAAACGTCCTCTGATTGTTGAATATAATGTCCGGAATTAATTCGTTTGCAAAGTGAATCAAAGGTAGATGATTCTTTGTTCAAGTGTAATGACATCAACTCTTCTTTGATTAAATCATCCTCGAGAGCAAAAATCGTTGGAAGTGTAATAATGCCTTGTCTTAAATCATTACCAACGGGTTTCCCAAGACTTGAAGAGAGGCTTGTAAAATCTGAAATATCATCTTTTAATTGATAAGCAATTCCAATTGAATGACCAAGTGTTGATAGTTCATCAAGTTCATCATTTGATAAATGAGCAATTAGTCCCCCAATGACAAGACTCACAGAAATTAAAGTCCCTGTCTTTTGATGACTTTTTTCAATATAATCTTCGAGTTGAAGATTAAAGTTAAAAAGGTCCTCTTTTTGTTTGAGCTCTCCTAAACATAGTTGCTTCATGGTATGTGCTAATTGTAAATGAAGCCTTGGATCATCAAAGTGAGAAAAAAGTTCAAGACTTTTATTTAACGTATAATTTCCTAGTTTAAGTGCTATTTTAGCTCCATAGCGTTCATGAAGGGTAAGTACATTATGTCTCATTGGAGAATGATCAATAATATCATCATGAATCAGTGAAGAAAGATGAAGTAACTCAATCGCAACGGCTGCTAAATAGCAGTCTTCTTTCTTAGGATAACTTCCTAAATCAGTTGCCATTAATAAAAAGAGAGGGCGAATTCTTTTTCCACCCTGACTAACTAATTCGCAAAGCGCCTTTTTTAATGCGTCATCCTGTTTTAATAAGGCATCATTCTCGATATTTTGAAGGAGAATTTTATTAAAATAGACCTCATCATATCCAAACTTAGATAAGTAACCCATCATTCAACCCCTCCTGTTTCATGATTTTAATCCATGTGTTTAATAAATAAACGGATGAATTTTGATGATGAATAGATTGAATTTCAATTGATTCGAGAACCCGAGCCATATTATGTTTAATCAGTGAAAAGGTATGTTTAATCGAGTATTCATAATAAAGACTATAAAATAAATCACCGTATAAAATAATATTTCTACATTGTTCTTCATTTGATGAATCTAATAATTGATTATGGGTATCTAAATGGAGTAGTAAAAGCCCATATGAGACAAAATAAGGGAAGTAATCTTCAGGATGCATGGATTGATCAATCATTCCATCATAAAGTTTTTGTAATTGATATTCGTTAATTTGACAATCGATGATATTTGCACATTGAAGTTGTTGTTTGATTTCACTTATGACTTGTTTAATCATCACCTAATCCCCCGTTTCTAATGAGAATATCATTAGTATTCCAAGGATTAGAATAAATATACAAATGTTAGAATTCTTATAAGTTTGTTAAGATTTCTTCTTTTAATGCCGCTAATGTCTCTGGTGTATAATTAGACATGTTATTTGTATATTTGACATCAAATGAATCTTCAAACGTATAGCGAGGAATTAAGTGAACGTGATAATGGAAGACCGTTTGTCCCGCTACAGGTTTATTGTTGTTGACAATGTTCATTCCATCCGCATTAAAGGTTGTTTTTAATGCATTTGCAATCTTTGGAACAACTGAGAAAACATGTGCCATATCTTCTTCAGTCATTGAAAAAACATCTTCCACATGGTTTTTAGGGATAACTAATGTATGACCTTTTGTTGTTTGAGAGATATCTAAGAAGGCTAAGACATGCTCATTTTCAAATAAAATATGTCCTGGAATTTCTTTATTAATAATTTTACAGAAGATACATTGTTTCATTAGAGTTCCTCCTATCAGTTATTGAAATCGTTCTTAACTCTTGAATGACATAATTTTATCAAATATTAACAGAGTTTTAAAGTGCTAACATTCTGTCGAGAAAAGGTGTTTTTTGATTTGCTCCTCATGATATAATAGATTTTAATGTTAGGTGGGAGGTTTTAGACGTTGAATCAAAAAAAAAATCGTGAAAACTTAGAAAAAATGATGTTAGTTATTTTGATTGGGGCATTAGCCATTGTATTAGGAATTATTGAATCGATGATCCCTATTAAATTACCGATTCCAGGAATGAAACTAGGATTAGCTAATATTATGATTGTGATTGGGTTGTATTATTTAGATGTTAAAGATATGTTTTTTGTTATTATGTTAAAAACATTTTTAACAACGTTATTGCTTGGAACATTTTCTATGTTTGCTTATGGTTTTGTAGGTGCTTTATTGAGTTATATTTGCATGGTATCAGCCTTTAAAGTATTAAAAGAGAAGATTAGTTTAATTGGGATTAGTATGATTGGTGGGGTCATGCATAATATTGGTCAAATTATAGTAGCTATGATTTTAATTAAAACTAAGGCCATTGCATATTACATGATGTTTTTACTTCCAATAGGACTTTTAACGGGAGTTGTTATTGGATTAGTTGCAAAATTAGTTATGTCTCGTTTAAATGAATTTCAATTATTTCGAAATCACTATAGATTAAATAACTAATGAGGAGAATTGTATGAAAAAGTTATGGCTTGGAAGATATATTAGTGTTCCATCATTTTATCATTCACTTGATTCACGTGCTAAATTATTAATGATGGTTCTTAATATCATCATGATGATTTGTATTTCAAGATGGATACAACTTTTACTTGCCGCTTGTTTAATATTCATGTTCTTATATTTAAGTAAAATTCCATTTTCTTTTTATTTGAAGCAAGCAATGTTTCTTAAATATATGTATTTATTTTTTATCGTGTTCTTCACCTTAACAGAAGGCACAAAGACATTATTTCAAATTGGATTTCTTCAGGTCACATTAGACGGATTGATGTTAGGAATATTCTACACCGCAAAAATGATGTTATTCGTATTCATGGGTGCGCTACTAACTTTTACAACCGCTCCAAGTGAACTCGTCGCAGGAGCAAAAGCCTTAATTAAAGGCCAGTCTATGGAGCAGTTTGCTTTTATGACAAGTTTAGCGATTCGTTTAATTCCGATGATTTTAGATGAGGTGAAGCTCATTTATAGTGCTCAACAATCTCGAGGATTAGATTTTAGTGAGATCTCATTACAAGAAAAATTATCAAAACTAATGGCTATTATTATTCCGGCGATTTCAAATACAATTAAACGATTAACCATGATGATGGATGCGATGGAATGTCGAGGATATATTGTGGGTCAACGTCGTACTTCCATTTATCGTTTAACATGGAAAATGAAAGATACGGTTATTTTAGCAAGTGGAATTATTACGTTAGTCGGTATTATTTTGCTGTAAGTCGCAGAACCTGTTAACAGGTTCTTTTCTTTTAAAATAAATGAAAGGATGATTATAAGATGTTTATTCATAATGATTGGGATTTAATTTTAAAACAAGAATTTGAACAGCCGTATATGAAGGAGCTTTTTAATCAATTGCATCAGCAATACGAGACGGAAGTCGTTTATCCTCCAAAAAATGAAGTGTTTCATGCTTTCCAGTTAACCCCTTATTCACAAGTCAAGGTTGTGATTTTAGGACAAGATCCTTATCATGGTCCAAATCAAGCGAATGGTTTAAGTTTTTCAGTTGAGGCAGGAACGAAACTGCCACCTTCTTTGCGTAATATTTTTAATGAGTTGGTGGAGGATATCAAATGTGAGTATCCAAGTAGCGGAGATTTAAGTAAGTGGGGTAAACAAGGCGTTTTACTACTGAATACGACGTTAACAGTCAAAGAAGGTCAACCGATGTCACATGTTGGAATAGGATGGGAGACCTTTACGGATGCGGTTCTACGCTATTTAAATGAAAAATCAACACCGATTGTCTTTATTTTATGGGGGAAACACGCCCAAAGTAAGAAAAAGTTAATTGATCAAAATAAGCATTTTGTGATTGAATCAGCTCATCCTTCGCCATTATCTGCTCGTCGTGGATTTTTTGGAAGTTCACCATTTTCAAAGACTAATGAGTTTTTAATTTCAAAAGGTTTAGAGCCGATTGATTGGTCATTAAATTAAAAAGCATCTCTTCTTTCGAAGAGATGCTTTTTTCTTAAAATTGCTCTGAATTACCGTAAGATGGTTGAGCCATGTAGTTATTTGATTGTTGAATTTGTTTTTGGGTGAAGTTTTCAGGAAGTTGGTTATAGTATGGATATTTTTGTTTAAATAACTCATCTTGTTGTTTTTGATAGTTATAAAGTGCCCCTAAAGAAGGGAATTTCTCAAATAAATCAGGATCTACCATGTTCAGTGTATTATCTAGTGGATAGTAATAGTTGATTTCCTCTGGGAATTCAACGTAATCTAAATAAACAGTTAATAAAATAAATCGATGTCCCGTATTTGGATCACTTAAAACGATGTGATCCTTTCCTGCTGACTCAATAATTCCAACAAAAGTACGTCGAGCAGTTGTTGCATCATTACCACTGAATGTCATATAAACGGTAGCTAACTTCCCACGATTAAGTCTTAGAATATTACTTACGTAACTGCTACCTTGTGCCATTGAGATCACATTTCCTACTGGAACTTCAAATCCTCCAAATGTTACACCACTTACTGATGGTCCAGTCATTCCTTGTCCAGGTTCAGTTGGCGTTTGTGGTGTAATTGGGGCCCCTGCTGGAAATGGTGGTTCCACTGTATTTGGGTTTACATTAGAGTAACTTCCTCCCATTGGATTTGCTTGTTGATATCTCCAGTATGGATCGCTTGGATTTGGAACAGGTCCTCCATAAGGATACGAGTAATAATAATTCATAATGTCTCTCCTTTCAAATTACAATTAATCATAACAGTGTTCGGATTCAAGTGGGATATAGAAGCAATGATCTCCATATCGACCTGAATTCCATTGTCCCCAAAACTGAGGCGGACAGGTTGGTTGGAAAGGATCGTAGAACCATAATGCCGTTGTCGCTGGTTCAAATTGCTCTCCATTAATGACTCTTCGTGCTAGGTTAATTTCATTGTCCCTCGCGCGTTGATAGAAGTAATCGAATTGTACGGCTTCAAATCCCCCAGGAGATTGAAAGACCATTTGCTGAATGGTATTAATGTTTTTAAAATCGTGACAATTAGCTAAGACACGATTGACACCAACATTACCGACAAGTAACATTCCCATATTTCCATCGCTTTCGGCTTCAGCACGCATGAGTCGGGCAAGTAACTCAATATCTTTTTGGGTTGCTTGAACAACTCCCATGATAATCACCTCTCGTTTCATCATATGGTCGACATTGACGAAACATGAATAAATTATTTAAAAAAATAAAAGGTATTAACCTTTTATTTTTATGGAAAAAAGAGTACAATAAAAGTAACAAAAACATTAAAGGTGGTAAATTCAATGGATATCATGACAAGTTTAAAAAACCAAATCATTGGAAAAAATATTCGCATCGTTTTCCCAGAAGGTAACGAACCACGCGTTGTTCAAGCCGCTAGTTTGTTAGCACGCGAAAACATGTTAAAACCAATTTTAATTGGATCAATTGAGGAAGTACAAGCTGCTGCTGGAACCTATTCACTAGAAGGATGCGAAATTATTGATCCAAAACATTATGACAAATTAGATGAAATGGTTACTGAATTAGTTGCTGTTCGTAAAGGAAAAGTAACTGAAGAGCAAGCACGTGAATTAGTCTTAAACGTGAACTACTTCGGAACGATGTTAGTACACATGGGATTAGCCGCAGGTTTAGTTTCAGGTGCTATTCACTCAACTGGAGACACGGTACGTCCAGCCTTACAAATTATTAAAACAAAGCCAGGAATCTCTAAAACATTTGGATACTTTGCTATGTTACGTGGAGATGAGCGTTATATCTTTGCTGACTGCGCGATCAATCCAAACCCATCAAGCAGTGATTTAGCAGAATTCGCCATTGAATCAGCACGTGTTGCACGTATGTTTGATATTGAACCAAAAGTTGCCTTATTAAGCTTCTCAACAAAAGGTTCAGCTAAAACTGAAGAAACTAAAAAAGTAACAGAAGCAATGGAAATCTTAAACGGAATGGAATTAGATTTCGATTATGATGGAGAGTTACAATTTGATGCTGCCTTTGTTCCAGCAGTAGCAAAAACAAAAGTTAAAGATTCTAAAGTAGCAGGACAAGCCAATGTATTCGTATTCCCTGATTTAAACTCAGGAAACATCGGATATAAAATTGCTCAACGTTTAGGTGGATTTGAAGCAGTAGGACCGATCTTAGCTGGATTAAATAAACCAGTTAATGATTTATCACGTGGATGTTCTCCAGAAGATGTTTACGGAACAGCAATCATCACGGCTAACCAAACATTATTATAGAAATAAAGTTATTTTTTAAATAAATGAGAGAGAGATGAGCTTTGTGTTTTCATTGACAGAAAGCTCATTTTTTTATAAACTTTTATAGAGATACACTTCAAAAATTTTAGAAAAGGGAAGGTGTAATCGATGTTTAATTTAGATGATTTATTTGCAGAACCAAATGAGTTCCGCGTTTGTGATAAATGTAAAGCAACAAATTTAAATACATTATTACCACGCTTAAAAGCGATTGACCCAAAAGCGAAAATTTATCAAGGATGCCAGTCATATTGTGGACCAGGTCGTGATCGTTCTTTTGTTTTCGTTAATAATAAGCCAATTTTAGCGGAAAATGAAGATGAGTTAATCCAAAAAGTAAAAGAATTCTTAGGAAAATAAAGAATAAGAAAAGGACAAGGAGTCAAAATAATCGACTTTCTTGTCCTTTTTTGTGTTAAGTGCATAAAAGTAGTAAAAGATAAAAATATGATCAATTAATTATGATTCACCAAGATAATAGTATTCATTTCCAAAGTGATGGATTTTAAATGTTTTATTAGCTAGTAAATTAGCCATATAGGAAACTATATCGAGTTCATTTTTAAATAAGATTAGCGCCTGTGGTTCGTTTTTTATCACAAATCGAATGCGAGCTTTTAGAAAAGGGGTTAATTGTTGAAAAATTTGCTCAATGCTTAAAGGTTCAGGTTGATGAAGGGTGAGAAGGTCATAGATTTCACAAATCATCATGGAAAAAAGTTGATGATGCTTTAAGAAAGACTCTTGATCATTAATGAAGTAATCTCTTGTTTTCAAACACATAGAACCACGCCCTTTAAAAACGTTATCATATTGGTATTATAACATAATTATATGATATTATTTCAAAAAGGTATAGATTATTTTTAATATTTAGGAAACGTTTTGTCGTGTTAGTTCAAGTCTGTCAAGAATGTGGTATACTTATAATGTAAGAAATCAAGATTTTTGCATTATTTTTAAAAATAATGATGGTATATAGATGGTGATGCGAATGACAAAGTTAGAAGAAAAAGTATTTAGAGATCCGGTATATGGATATGTTCATGTTTATGATCAATTAATTTGGGATTTAATTCAAACAAAAGAGGTGCAACGATTACGCCGTATTAAACAGTTGGGTGGAACGTATATGGTTTTCCATACGGCAGAACATAGCCGTTTTTCACATTCATTAGGTGTGTATGAAATGGCACGAAAAATTATTCGAGCATTAATGCATCGTGGAACGATATTAAGTGAAGATGAACGTTTACTAGTTTTATCAGCTGCGTTACTTCATGATTTAGGTCATGGTCCTTTTTCACATTCATTTGAATCTGTTTTTAGTGTACGCCATGAGCTATTTACAGAACGCATTATTATGGAAAACACGGAAGTGAATCGAGTATTAGAAGCCTATCAAAAAGGATTTGCTACGAAAGTTCGAGATGTGATTAATAAAACATATCCGAATCCATTAATTATTAGTATTATCTCAAGTCAATTAGATGCTGATCGCTTAGATTATTTACTTCGTGATGCTTATTTTACGGGGGCTCCGTATGGAGAAATTGATGTTGAGCGAATTCTAAGAACGATGCGTGTTGTTAATAATAAAATTGTGTACAAAGTGTCAGGAATGCATGCGATTGAAGATTATTTAATGAGTCGTTATCAGATGTACTGGCAGGTCTATTTACACTCAACCGGTCGAAGTTTTGACTTAGTTATTCAAAATATGCTTCGTCGTGTTCGTGAATTGATTTTTTCTGGCTATGAATTTAAACGTCCACTGGAGGCACTAAAAGATTTATTTTTAGAGGAAGAGCCTTCAGTTGAAACATATTTAAAATTTGATGATTCAACAATTAGTTATTATGCCTCTTTATTTACCGATGAGGAAGATGAGATTTTACGTGATTTAGCCGATCGTTTTATTAATCGTCGATTATTAAAAGAGGTGCACTATACACCAAATGATGAAACTAATGAAAAGCTAAAGCAAGTGAAAGAATATATGATTGAATTAGGTATTAATCCAGACTATTATTTATTAACTGATCATAGCGTCAAAACACCATACGATTACTATGGACATAAAACGAATTGTTTACCAGACTGTATTGAATTATTGATGCGTGATGGATCAATTCAAGAAATCTCTGAAGTATCAACCATCATTAAAGGAATTATTGCGGTCAAACCAAAACAAGAACATAAAGTTTATTTCCCATTAGATTTAATTCAATTAAGTCCAGATGGGGAAGCGAAACAAAGAATTCTAGAATTATTACATGAGAATGTTCAATAAAATTTTATAAAAGAAATTGAGGAAAAAAATATGTTTAAAGAAGTTATTGTCGTAGAAGGTCGCGACGATACCAGACGTCTAAAAGAAGTCTATCCTGAAATTGAGACGCTAGAAACGAATGGCTCAGCCATTAATGAGAAAATATTAGAACAAATTACAACACTTCAAATGAGTCGTGGAATTATTGTTTTTACTGATCCTGATTTTCCGGGAAATAAAATTCGCCAGACCGTTATGCAGGCTGTTCCAAATTGTAAACATGCTTATTTACAAAAAGTTGATGCCATTGCTAAAAATGGAAGTGGGGTTGGTGTTGAACATGCGAGTGATGAGGCGATTAAAGCGGCATTAGGTAATTTAGTGACACCAAAAGAAGCGGTCATTGAGGAAATTGAAACACAGTTCTTATTTGATTTTGGACTCATCGGTCATCCAAATAGTGCAAAGATTCGTCAGAAGCTGAGTGAAGCCTTAGGGATTGGCTATGTGAATGGTAAACAACTTCAAAAACGTCTAATGATGTTTGGGATTACGAAACAACAAGTTGTAGATGTCTTAACTGACTCAAACTAGAATTGTTTAAAATAAAGGAGCTATTTAATATATGAGAGATATTGCAACAAAGTCGAACACAAAAGAAATCATTGAAAGACATGGATTTACTTTTAAAAAGAGTTTCGGACAAAACTTTTTAACGGATACTAACATTTTAAATAAAATCGTGAATGCGGCTGATTTAACAGATGAAGTTGGAGTCATCGAAATCGGTCCTGGTATTGGGGCGTTAACAGAATTCATTGCTCGTAAAGCGAAAAAAGTTGTCGCTTATGAGATTGATCCTCGCTTAATTCCAATCTTAGCTGAAACATTAGCCCCTTATGATAATGTAAAGGTGATTCATCAAGATATTTTAAAAGCTGATGTGGCTTCTATGATTGAAGAGGAATTCAAAGATGTAAAAGAAATTGCAGTTGTTGCAAATTTACCATATTATATTACAACGCCAATTTTAATGGGATTAATTGAGAAGAAATTACCAATCGATCGTTATGTGACGATGATGCAAAAAGAAGTAGCGGAGCGCTTATCTGCGAAACCAGGGTCAAAAGACTATAATGCATTGTCAATTGCGGTTCAATACTATACAGAAGCAAAAATCGCTTTAACAGTTCCAAAAACAGTATTTATTCCAGCACCAAATGTCGATAGTGCAGTTGTTCGTTTAACAAGACGTGAGCAACCAGCGGTTGAAGTGATTAACGAAGACTTCTTTATGGAAGTGGTTCACGGAGCTTTTAAACAACGCCGTAAAACATTACAAAACAACCTAAATCAACACTTCGCAGATTTAACGAAGGAAGAGGTCACAGCTATTTTAGAAGAAGCTGGTATCTTACCAAATCGTCGTGGAGAATCATTATCAATCGAAGAATTTGCGAAATTATCAAATACATTTTATCAACATTTAAATAAGTAATAAAAAGAAGGTCTTCTATCATAAGAAGGCCCTCTTTTTTATGTACCGATTTTTTAGGGATTGCATATAATAACGTGAGGTGATGAGGATGAGTCAGGAAGTCAAAGTAGGAGATATTGTTGGACGACGTTCGTATAACTCTGATACAATGTTCCGAATTGAAGAAATAGTAGGTGATACAGCTTATTTGAAAGGGATCTTTTTTAGACTGACCGCTGATGCTCCGATTAGTGATTTAGAAATCATTTCACGTGAAGAATATCAACGGGCTGAACAAGTCGAATTTGATCAATATCGGACAATCTTACCACCTGTTATGAATCAAATGCGTAGTTATGATAATGGTGATTTTTATATTAGTGGACGAATCTTACATATTGATGGAGATGAAGAGTATCTCCAGAAGAGTATAAAGTTATATAAATATGCAAAAGTTTATGCCCAAGCTTTTGCCGTTCCAGAAAAAGAGATGAAGACTAAAGTCCCGGAATTGGTCAAGAGATTAAGACCGAATATCGTGGTGATTACTGGTCATGATGCGTTAGAAGATAAAGAACACGAAGACGATTTAAATTCTTATCGAAGTTCTAAATATTTTGTTGAAACGGTTAATGCTTTACGTGAGATAGAGCCTTCCTTGGACTATTTAATTGTCATTGCGGGCGCTTGCCAATCACATTTTGAAGCATTGATTGGTTCAGGTGCAAATTTCGCGTCATCTCCTAAACGAATTAATAT
Source organism: Turicibacter sp. GALT-G1 (assembly GCF_025594995.1). Classification (NCBI taxonomy): domain Bacteria; kingdom Bacillati; phylum Bacillota; class Erysipelotrichia; order Erysipelotrichales; family Turicibacteraceae; genus Turicibacter; species Turicibacter sp. GALT-G1. The sequence goes on along the minus strand of NZ_JAMQUS010000042.1, from coordinate 4,720 downwards.
TCATGCACTGGATCCGGCGATTATTGCTGCAACAATCGCGTTAACTCCGTATGAAGAACAAGTTGATTTACGAGAAGCGATTGAGAAAACTATTGCGAAAATTGCTGGTATTGGAGGGCTTCAAACGAAGGGAACCCTTCGTTATGGTATCAGAAAATTGTAAAAATATTTAATTTTATCATTGTTAATGCATAATTTCAAGTGTTTAGCACATAATAATATTGAAAATTTTTTCTTTTTGTGGTATGCTTTATAATAGAAAGGGCGTGATGTTTTGGCTAATAATATTGTTAATATTCGTCAAGAGTTAAGTGAACAAGTAGGTAAGGAAGTAAAGCTTACTGCCTATGAAAGTCGTAACCGTGTGGTTGAGCATACAGGTGTTTTATCTAATACGTATCCTTCTATTTTTGTAATTGATTTAGATAGCGAACGCGATTCAGTTGATCGTGTTTCTTATAGCTATATTGATGTTTTAACTGGATCAGTTGAATTAAAGTTTAATTAATATTAAAAAAAGTAGTCAACATTGTTTACTACTTTTTTTGTATAATTAAATAAAGTCATATGATAAAATAAAGTCATACTGATTGGAGGAATGGCTATGATAACAATTAAAGCTCCTGCAAAAATAAATTTAGCACTCGATACGCTCCATAAACGTAAAGATAATTATCATGAAGTTGAAATGATTATGACAACTGTCGACTTAGCAGACTATATTACGGTCACTCCCCTTGAAAAGAATGAAATTGTAATTAAATCAAATGAGTTCACAATGCCACTTAATGAAAAAAACTTGGCGTATCAAGCCGCCCAACTTTTTAAGCAACATTTTAATATTGATAAAGGTGTTGAAATCTATATTAAAAAGCGAATTCCAGTTGCAGCAGGATTAGCAGGTGGAAGTAGTAACGCTGCCGCAACACTAAAAGCATTAAAAGAGCTTTGGAAAGTAGATTGTACAATAGACGAATTGGCTGAACTAGGGGCACAGCTAGGGTCAGATGTACCGTTTTGTGTTTATGGAGGAACAGCGCTAGCAACAGGTCGTGGGGAAATCATTCAACCAATTCCATCTCCCCCAAAATGTTGGGTCATTTTAATCAAGCCACGAATTGGCGTATCAACCAAAGAAATTTATGAAGCGTTAGACGCTAACCAAGTTGAGCATTTAGATATTGAGGGAATGTTAAAGTGCATTGACAATAAAGACTATCAAGGAATTTGTGATCGCTTAGGAAATTCACTTGAAGAAGTCACATTAGAACGTTATCCAGTGGTTGCTGAGATTAAAAATAAACTTGTCCAGTTTGGAGCAGATGCTGTATTAATGAGCGGTAGCGGACCGACAGTTTTTGCGCTAGTACGTAAAGAGTATAAATTACGACGAATTATAAACAGTATTAATGGATGTTTTAGAGAGCATGAAGTTCATGCAGTTCGATTAATTGGGTGACCATTAAAAGTATCTTAATCCTAGAGTTGATTAAGGTGCTTTTTTATTTATCTAAAAGTAGTAAATTAGAGTAAACAACATAAATGTCTTGAATTCTAACAAAAAAATGTATATAATTGTAAAAAATGACAGAGAACACAAAAATGACATAAAAGTGCTTACAAAAAATGGTATATTAAATGTGAGATCAGGACAACTTAGGAGGATGAGAAAGAATGAATATTACAGATGTAAGAATTCGTAAAGTAGAGACAGACAACAGAATGAAAGCTATCGCATCTATTACTTTAGATGATTGTTTTGTCATTCATGACTTACGTGTCATTCAAGGGGATGAACACTTATTTGTAGCAATGCCAAGTCGTAAGACATCAACAGGGGAGTTTAAAGACATTGCACATCCAATCAATCATGATACACGTAAAGAGTTAGAGCAATTTGTCATTAAAGCTTACGAAGAAGCAGAATAGTCATTTTTAAAATTAGGGGAGTTTAATTAATCTAGATTAAACACGATTAAATAATCGATTTATGATAAATATAATAAACTTCACGAAAAGGCATCAAGTAAGAAGCTGCCATCCTTTAGGGTGTCAGCTTCTTTTATTTGTATCTTGAAGAGAAAAATTGAAATGTCAGTCTTGCTCAAGGATATCTCATAAAAATTAAATTTGATGAAAGGTTGAAGTATGCTATACTAAAAGAAATAAGACAAAATAACGGAGGATTGTTATGAACAAGTATGCGGTTGTATTAGCGGCAGGAAAAGGAACTCGTATGAAGTCGAGTTTACATAAGGTACTACATCAAGTATTAGGGAAATCGATGGTTGATCATGCAGTTACAAATTTAGAAAAAATTGGGGTAGATAAAATTGTAACTGTTATTGGTTATGAAGCTGAATCAGTTCGTGCTGAATTACAAGATCGTGTTGAATATGCGATGCAAACTGAACAATTAGGAACTGGTCATGCGGTCATGATGACGAAAGAATTATTAGAAGGATTAGATGGAGTAACGATTGTTACCTATGGAGATGTTCCACTTTTAACAGAACAAACAATCTCTAATTTATTTGACTATCATCAATCACAAAAAGCAGCTATTACTATTTTAACGGCGTGCACTGATAATCCGACAGGATATGGACGTATCATTCGTGATGAAGAAGGAAATGTGTTACGTATTGTTGAACAAAAAGACGCAAATACGGAAGAATTGCTTGTAAAAGAAATTAATACAGGTGTTTGCTGCTATGATAATAAAGTATTATTTGAAGCTTTAACAAAAATCACAAATAATAACTCACAAGGGGAATACTATTTAACAGACTTAGTTGGAATCATTCGTGATATGGGATTAAAAGTAGTCGCGTATGTGAATGAAGATTTTGAAGAAACATTAGGGGTTAATGATCGTGTCCAATTAGCTTATGCTGAAAAAGTATTACGTAAACGCATCAATGAATTCCATATGCGCAATGGAGTGACAATCATTGATCCTGAAGCGACATATATCGGAACAGACGTACAAATTGGACAAGATGTTATTATCTATCCAGGAACGATGATTACAGGTCCATCCATTATTGCGAACAATGTAGTTATTGGAGCGAATTCTCAAATTATTAATTCAACAATTGGAGAGCATACGACAATTAACGCGTCAGTTATCTCTGATTCAATAATTGGAGCTTCGACAACAGTAGGACCATTCGCACATATTCGCATGCATGCTGAAATCGGAAATAAAGCTCGTATTGGAAATTTCGTAGAAATTAAAAAATCTGTGTTTAAAGATGGAGCAAAATCAGCACACTTAAGTTATATTGGAGATGCTGAACTTGGTGAAAATGTCAATATGGGTTGTGGATCAATTACTGTTAATTACGATGGAAAGAACAAACATAAAACAGTCATTGGTGCAAATACCATGGTTGGATGTAATGTCAACTTAGTAGCGCCAGTTACAGTGGAACCGAATGCTTATTTAGCAGCGGGATCAACAATTACTAAAAATGTACCAGAAGATGCTTTAGCTATTGCTCGTTCAAAACAGGAAAATAAAGAAGGATATGCAAAAGTTATTCGTAAAAAATAGTAAAAAAATTTAAAAATTGGTAATATGTCTTAAACATTTACTGAAATAATTGAAAAAAAATAAGAAATTGTGTAAAATACTGTCTGAAGTGTGTTTATTCTAGGAGGTTAAATCATCATGGCAGAAATTAATCGTAAGAAGTTTAAAATTTTTAGTTTAAATGCTAATCGACCATTAGCGCAAGAAATTGCAGATCGTATCGGAGTACCATTATCTGATTTAACAGTTAACCGATTTGCCGATGGAGAAGTACAAGTTAACATTAACGAAACTGTTCGTGGACACCATGTATTCGTTGTTCAGCCAACACATAATCCAGTTAATGAAAATTTAATGGAACTTTTAGTAATGATCGATGCACTTAAACGTGCATCAGCGAAAACAATTAACGTGATCATGCCTTATTATGGTTATTCACGTCAAGATCGTAAAGCAAAAGCTCGTCAGCCAATTACAGCTAAGTTAGTAGCTAACTTAATTGAGGCAGCGGGAGCAACACGCGTGATGACGATGGATTTACACGCAACACAAATTCAAGGATTCTTCGATATTCCAATCGATGATTTTCGTGCAATGCCAATTATTGCAAAATATTTCATTGATAAAAACTTAGAAGATATCGTTGTTGTTTCACCAGATCATGGAGGAGCAACTCGTGCTCGTGTATTAGCTGAGTACTTAAATGCACCTATTGCTATTATCGATAAACGTCGTCCAAAACCAAACGTTGCAGAGGTTATGGGATTAATCGGTGAAGTAGAAGGTAAACATGCCATCATCATTGACGATATGATTGATACAGCAGGAACAATTCAAATTGCAGCAAATGCATTAAAAGAGCGTGGAGCATTATCTGTTTATGCAGCATGTACGCATCCAATTCTTTCAGGACCTGCGGTTGAGCGTATCGAAAACTCAGCAATCAAAGAATTAGTCACAACAAATACAATTAATCTGCCAGAAGAAAAACGAAGCCCTAAAATTACACAATTATCAGTTGGTGAATTATTAGCGGAAGGTATTTTACATATCTTAAATGACGAACCAGTTTCGGATTTATTCGTTTACAATCGTGATTTATACAATTTCTAATTATTTTAAAATCAAAAAAGCGAAGCTTAACATTTAGCTTCGCTTTTTTTGTGCGCCCGGCATGGGTAT
>NZ_JAMQUS010000041.1:0-574 GCF_025594995.1 Turicibacter sp. GALT-G1 | reverse complement strand
CACCAGTTGACAAAGAGCCGGAGTTTTCATCTATGTCTTATCATCATATTAACATAAATCAGCTGACAAATATAGAGTCAAATTATTATTTAGGAGTTAACGCTCGTGAATGTGCACGACGTATGAAGATTGGAAAGGATAAAGTTTATACCTATTATCGCTTATTGAAAAAGGGATTCAGTGTTGAAGAAATCTACTTTAATTATAAGCAAAATAAAAAGCGTTGTGGAAGAAAAGAAATCACTTTATCTCAGCAGAAAGTACAAGAGATTCATGAGTTATTAGGTCAAGGATGGTCATTAGATGCTATTGCGGGGCGTGATAAGCTGATGGGTCATTCAGAAAGAGTTTCAACTAAAACATTGTATAAGCTTGTGAAAAATGGAAGCATTGATGCCAAAAAGCTCCGTCGAAAAGGAAAGAATAATCCTAAAAACCACAAAGAAACACGTGGAAGAATCAATGATTGTAAAACCATTCATGAGCGAGATAAGCAGTATCTTAAAGCTTCGATGAATCAAGAATACGGGCACTTTGAAGGGGATACCATTGTTGGTAAGAATCGTCAATCAGC